>JAPPIL010000236.1 GCA_028877195.1 Pseudomonadota bacterium | reverse complement strand
GAGCATGGCATCAACTGCTGATCAAGCAAACATTTGTTAAGCGAAATGGCGACACACCCTAGAAAGGGCATCCTACAAGTGCAACTTCTCTGCTAATTGCGCGACCGTGGCACTTGCTTCTTTCACACAGTCGATGTCGCCCTTGAGCAGCGCTTGGGTGGAAGTAAAAGCGTTGTCGATGCCACTCTTGCTCACCGCAGCACGCATCACACTTTTGGCTGACTCATAACGGTCAGTGCTTGCCTTGCTACACCTTTGCACCTTCACTTGTAAAGCCGCAGTGGTGGCGATAGCCGCACCCATCTCGGTCATAAACCGTTGCTTATGTGCCGCCGACATCGCCAGCGTCAGGTGCGTTATCATGGCATCACTCATCTCGGTAAATTTAACAGCATGTGCAGCAAAAACCTCTAACTCCTTGTCCATCCGCTTCTGTGCCGATGCGATCAGAACTTTGAGGTTTTTGATCTGGAGATTGGCATAATCTACCCGTTCCTTCTCACGTTGCAGCGGCGACAGCATCATCATCACCACCGTAAGCAGCATGCCGCCCGCCATTAGCTTGAAAAGCATCTCATCTCTCGGTGGTTATATGTTTAGAATCTCGCAAAATTCGCCGCAATGATATAGATTATCAAGATGGAGGACTGTTCAAGACACTCAAGACAACTGTTGGCAGAGTTCAAACAAATCTGCTACCAGTTCGGTATTGCACTCATTCCACCAGTTATTAGAATAGCACCTTTACGGTCAGCTTGGGGGCAGTGGTCGCCGCAACCACGCATGATAACCATCGCTCAAACCCTCATCACCGACCACCCATGGCATGCAGTCATTGAGGTGCTCAAACACGAGATGGCACACCAGATGGTCAGCGAACTACACGGCAGCGATGAACAGCATGGCAACTTGTTCCGCTCTTGCGCACGACAGCTTGGCATGTCTGCTTGGGCGATGCGGGCGAATTTTGAAATAAACACTAAAATCTACTCATCGGAACTAGCAAGCTTGACCAGCAGCGACACCCCCGCTCTGCGCAAAGTGCGCAAGCTTCTGGCCCTTGCTACTAGCAACGAAGAGCATGAATCTTCGCTCGCCCTCCAAAAAGCGAGGGAACTTACCTTGAAGCACAATCTCAAGTCTGTGGGCAAAGATGACGACGAATGCGTTATGCATGTGATTAATACCAAAAGGCAACGCATCAGGAGCGAACAGTTGGCAATTTGCGGACTACTCACTTCCCATTTCCCCGTCTATGTCATACTAGGCAACACCTACGATGCACGGGCAGGCGTGGCGCAGCGCACGATTGAGTTGTATGGCAAACCGACCGACCTCAAGACCGCCGAGTATGTTTATCACTATTTATTGAATCAAATGCGGCTACACTGGCAGGCTGTCAAGAACCGCCCTGATTATCGCCATAACAAGTGTCAGCGCTCGTATTATCGTGGTTTGATCGCTGGTTTTGATGCCAAGCTAACTGCTAACAAGACACGCCCGCAAGAGCATGCGGTCATCGTGCACTTACAAGCGCAAGCAAAATGCTATGCTGACCAGCGTTGCCCAAAGACCCAGAAAACCAATTCCAAAGCAGGGTATCGTAGTCGTCAAGGTTATGCTGATGGTTTTACAGCGGGTGAACAGCTTGAGCTACGTAAGGGGGTCGCCAATAATGGTCAAACTTTTTTACTGACAAGTTGAAAATGACGATGAGTGAACGTTTAGTCGTAGTATCCGCCCCTTCAGGCACAGGCAAGACTTCATTGGATATGAAGCTTGTCCGCACGCATGCCGATAAGGTGCAAATGGTGCGTAGCTGCACGACACGAGCAGCTCGTCATGGCGATGATAAAGACTACCGTTTCCTCTCAATAATGCAGTTCCAGCAGATGATTAATGAGCAGGAGTTTGTTGAATGGGCGGAAGTATTCGGTAACTACTATGGCACTAGCAAAGCAGATATCGAGCATGTTTTGCAGCAGAAAAAAATCGCCTTGCTGGAAGTCGATGTGCAGGGTGGCAAACAACTCAAGAACCGCTACCCGCATGCTGTATCGGTGTTTATTTTGCCACCAGGTATTACCGAATTATGTCGGCGGCTCATTGCTCGTGATACGGATAATGTCGCTGCTCAACAACGTCGTATCAGTGCGGCACATCGGGAGATAGAGCTTGGCAAGTGCTATGATAACTTTATCATCAACGATGAGTTTGACCGCACCTACAAGGAGCTAAAGGCTATCGTCTTACAGTCGGCAGCAGCGCAACTGACACGTGCCGATGGTCTAAAAATTTGCGATACGCTGCTCGCTGAATTCTCCCAGCTTGCACGCACGGGAACAGCGCAACTAAAAGCAAAATGAACAAACCCCATTCATCTGTTGCTCCTGACGAAATTTTTGAACGCCTCAAGCAAAACCTTATGAGCTACATGCACGATCCAGACATCGCTCTGGTTACGGCAGCCTACAGATTCTCTGCTACTTACCATGCTGACCAGAAGCGTGCGTCTGGTGAACCATACATCGTTCACCCTCTTGAGGTTGCGAATATCTTGACGTTGATCAAGGTAGATATGGCTTCAATTATCGCCGCCATTCTTCATGATACGGTTGAAGATACCGATGCGACACTGGCTACGATCAAGCAGGAGTTTGGCGATGATGTTGCTACTCTCGTCGATAGCTTGACGAAAATATCCAAGATCAAGTTTCGCTCTAATCAGGAACGTTTAGCAGAAAACTTTCGCAAGATGGTTGTCGCAATGGCAAAAGATTTGCGTGTGATACTTATTAAGCTTGCCGACCGTCTGCATAATATGCGCACGATAGAAGCTCTTGAGGAACGCAAGCGCCATCGGATTGCCAATGAAACGCTTGATATTTATTCGCCGTTAGCAACGCGACTTGGCATCTATGGCATCAAGAGTGAGCTTGAAGACTTATGCTTTCGACAGCTCAAGTATGACTTGTATAGCGAGATTGCGCAAAAGATTGCACTGAAAAAAACCGAGCGGCAGGGGTTCATCGACGAAGTTGGCGATGTTCTTGATCAGGAGTTGCGGCGCTACGGTTTTACCGCAAAGGTGTCGGGGCGACCGAAGCATTTTTATTCGATTTACAAGAAGATGGTCGATAGAGGGTTAAAGTTTGAGGACATTCATGATTTGTTTGCGTTTCGGATAATCGTCAACTCGATCAAAGACTGCTACGAAGCACTCGGTGTTGTCCATGCGATGTGGAAGCCAATGCCTGGGCGTTTCAAAGACTATATCGCGATGCCCAAAGCAAACCTCTACCAATCACTACACACGACGGTTATTCGTCCCAGTGGCAAGCCAGTTGAAGTTCAAATCCGCACTCGTGAGATGCATGAGCAGAGCGAGTATGGGGTGGCCGCGCATGCCTTGTATAAGGATAATGTCGGCAAGGCAAGCAGTGAGAAAGACAAGTCAGACATCCGTTCCTTTGATTGGTTACGCCAGATTATGCAGTGGCAGAGCGAATTGAAAGACCCAGAGGAATTTCTTGAAGCGGTGCGAGTTGATCTGTTTGAAGAGGAGATATTTGTATTCACTCCGCATGGTGATGTCATTCGTTTACCGCTGGGAGGGACGGCAATTGACTTTGCTTTCTCGGTGCATTCTGATGTTGGCTTGCGTTGTGTTGGGGCAAAGGTCAACGGTCGTCTGACATCGTTCAAGAAAGCGATAAAGTCAGGTGATATTGTTGAGATCGTTACTTCGCCCAACCAAAAGCCGAACAAGGACTGGTTGAACTATGTGCAGACCTCAAAAGCTCGCAACAAGATCCGCTCTTTTCTGCGCGGTGAGAAGAGGGAACGCAGCTTAAGCATGGGGAATGAGATATTTAGAAACGAGCTACAATCACGTGGCATTGACGTTGAAAAATTCCTTAAGAGTAAGGAGATTGCTTCTCTATTGAAGATTGCCAAAGAGAACAGTCTGAACGAACTGCTGATCGCTTTTGGTTATGGTAAGATTAATGCCAAGCGTTTGCTTGATAGGTTTTTGAGCGATACTCCGACGGGTGAGGTAGCGGTCTTTCCTGTCAGCAAGAGCAAGCAAACTCGGATACTGGTCTCTGGTCTTGATGATGTGCTGGTTAATTTTGCTCGCTGTTGCAACCCCTTGCCTGGTGAGGAAATAATCGGTTTCGTTACGCGCGGACGTGGTGTAACGGTGCATCGAGCTGCTTGTTCGCGGGTATTTGAGATGGATGTGCTGCGTCGTATTAACGTTGCTTGGAAGGACGACAACAGCACGACAAAAAGTCATCCCTGCTATATTCGGGTATCGTCGTATGACAAAAAGGGAGTGCTAGCAGAGATTACCAATGTTATTTCCGCAGCCGGTGCTAACATTACCGAAGCAAACATCCGTTCTCAAGACCTTACCGCCGTGCATGACTTTTGTATCGCAATTGCTAATATGCAGCAGCTTCAAGAGATAATAAAAAAAATAGAAATGATTGAAGCGGTAATCAAAATAGAACGACGGTCGCTTGTCAGCGCTAAATCCCGCCGTGGCGCTAAACGCTGATTTTATTATACGAGAGAGGGGTGCTCTTCCCAGCTTTGTTGCATAACTAACATCTCTCCTTTTTTCTTGGGGGGGGGGGGGGGGGGG
>JAPPIL010000027.1 GCA_028877195.1 Pseudomonadota bacterium | reverse complement strand
CATACGAATGGTAAAAAGTTTGTTCTGACTCAAACCAGCATATGTTTGTGAACAAAAGGGGTGAGAGCACGAGAGAGGGGAACGCTCTCTCGTATAAAAAAATAAACAATGGTTAATCCATTAAATTATGTTCTTGCATCCAATTGTCAGAAATAAATTTAGTTAGGTAGTTCCTCACCCCATCTGGCAGGATAGCAACACAGTTTTGGTCAGCAGCGAGGTGTGCTGCATGTCGAAGCGTGGCAGCGATAACCGCTCCACTTGAACCACCGACAAGTAGCCCCTCCTCCTTGATCAAACGCCGAGCCCAAGCAAAAGACTCCTTGTCTGTCGTCTTGTCCCAAACACTTATGTCGTCGTAAGACAATACCTTCGGCACAAAATCATAACCGATACCCTCTACTTGATAGGCGCATACCTCATCACCACCGCCGAGTATTGAGCCTTCAGGGTCAACACCGACGATTTGCGCGTCAGGGTTATGCTCCTTGATGCGTTTTGCCAAACCCGATATAGAGCCACCCGTGCCCGCCGCAACGACAAGCATGTCCACTTGCTTGCCTAAATCAGCGATTATTTCTTGAGCAGTATGGGTGTAATGTGCTTTAGGGTTCGAGGCATTGCTATATTGGTCAAGTATATGAGCATTGGGTCGTTCTTGTTGAAGTTTTTTCGCCACCTCAATATGGCTTGCAGGTGAAGAATAGGGAACGTCCGTAGGAGTGCGGATTATCTCCGCCCCTAAAGCCTTGAGCACCACCTCTTTCTCATGACTCATCTTTTCAGGCATGGTGATAACGATCTTGTAGCCAAGCACCGCACCAGCCATCGCTAACCCAATGCCTGTGTTGCCACTCGTCGCTTCAATTATCGTGTCGCCCCGCTTGATACGACCTGCTTGCTCTGCGTCTAACAGCATTTGCTTGGCAATGCGGTCTTTAAGTGAACCGCCAGGATTTAGAAACTCACACTTAACGTAAAGGCTCGCTGGGATGTTTTTGCCGATACGGTTAAGTTTAACTAGCGGTGTTTTGCCTACTGCGCCAAGTATCGTGTCGCACAACATGTTGTAGCCCTTGTATTACTGCTCGGTAGAAAAGATAGAGTCGCCAAGTTGACGCTATACACGGTCTCTGGGAAAATAAAGTGTGTATCCTCCGTAGCCATAAATGGAAAAATTCTAGTTCAACTGTAGATAATTTTCTAGCTTTTAATATGTATACATTAGGTTCAATTTTAAATTCAATTTTTAGCAAATCCATCGTCTCTATAGACATTGGCACATCATCTATTAAAGCGATTGAACTCGCTGGTAAAGGCAACAAGAGAACGATGAGCAGAATTGCGATGGAACTATTACCGCAGAAGGTAGTTGATAGTGGGGCAATCATAGATAAGGACGCTCTAAAGAATTCCCTGCTTCAACTATTGCGGCGTTTGAAAGTTCCTCCAGCAGGGCAACAGGTAGGTATCTCACTCAATGGCAGTTCTGTCGTAATCAAGCGGGTGAACCTTACTAAATCCAAGCATGACCCTGATTTTTATGAGTATATCTATCATGAAGCCGAGCAGTATTTACAGCATGACATCAGCGACTTGTATCTTGATTGGGAGTTTGTTCAAGACAGGTATGCGAGTGCTTCAGTTGGGACGGCGATAATACTAGTCGGTGCGAAGCGCGACGCAGTGGAAGATTACACATCTCTTGTTGAGAGTCTTGGTATGAAGGTGGCTATCGTTGATTGCGATGCGCTGGCTGCCATCAATGCGTTGGAGTTCAATGCCAACATAAAAAATGAATTCGTTTGTTTGGTGAACATCGGCTACGCCTCCACACAAGTATCGTTGTTGATTGGCAATAGCTTTGTGTTCACCAGAGAAGTGCCTATCGGTGGAGCTAACTATACCAATGGTCTCATTGAGGCGATGAATTTAGACTATCAAAGCGCTGATACTTTGAAGATTACGGTCAGCTTGGGAAGTCGTGCTGCACCGAAAGAGTGTGTGGAGCTGTTTAGTTCAATACATCAAGATTTAATCAACGAAATCAATCTAACGATAGAGCAGTATGTTCAAGAAAATCAAACCGATGCTAACTCCGTCATCCTCAAGAAGGTGTTTTTAACTGGTGGTGGTTCAAGGATTCTTGGGCTTGATGCTCTAATCGCTGAAACTCTTAAATCTCCCGTTGAGTACTTGTTTCCGTTTAAAAACGTGTCGATCAATTTAAGCAAAGTGCCACGCCAGTTCATTGAAAATCAGTGGCACATGTTCGGTGTTTCTTTGGGGTTAGCATTACGCAAGATAGATGAAAAGAAACATGCCCAGTAATCTATATTGGTAAACGATAGTGATTAGAGTCAACCTATCTGGGACTGCGAATGTTGTCGCATCAAACCGCTGGTATATCTTTGACTTGATCGTGCTCGCAGTGGTTATGGGGGGAGGATATTACGGGGTTGAGTATTATATCAATGCCGCTAGAGAGAGTATCCGAATAATCAACGCTGAACGTGAAGACATCATGAACAGTGTTCGACAACTAAAAAGCGAAGAGGAACGCTACAACCAAATTGAAGGTGAAATTGCGAAACTACAAGCAAAAATCAAAGCGATAGAGGATATAACCGTCTCGGTGTTTGTCAGATACCAACCGCTTATCGTGTTAGAGCATCTACAGGTCTTACAGCCTGATGGTGTCTGGTATGACAGCTTGATAATGAAAAACAATTCGGTGTCCATTGCAGGTGGGGCGTTTGATAACTTGATGATTGCTAGTCTGATTACCGCGGTTGATTCTACTAAACTACAGGGCATTGATTACAACGATATTAGGACATACATTTATTTTGATTCCAACAAGTTATTACGCACCGAGATGGGTAGTATCAATAATCATCCGATGTTTAGGTTTAGCCTCGAACTAACTTTTAAATCTAAAGCCACAGGCGGTGAAGGAAATTTCGCAGACAAGGTAGCAGCAAATGACATTAGAGGAAATTAAAGAACGCTACAGTTCCATGAACGAGTTCAAGCGTGGGTTTATCATGCTACTCATAGGGTTAATTTATCCAGGCTATCTTTTTTATGAGCGAGGCTTATCGTTACAGCAGGAATTACAGGATGCTCAACGCCAAAAAACAGTCGTTGAAAATCAATACGAAGTAGCCAAGAAAAAAAGCAGCGAGTTACCGCTATTAGAGGAGAAGTTTTCCAAACAGCAGGGTCTGTTGCGTAAGGCACAAGAGAAATTGCCTAATAAGTTTTATATGGATGATGTCCTACATAGTATCGCAAGTTTAGCAAAAGAATCTGGGGCAACGATTAAATCATTCGTGCCAATGCAGGAGGTGCTTAAGGCTGGCGAATTTTCTTATGCTGAATTGCCGATTAGTTTGAATATGTCTGGAACGTTCAATCAAATCGCTGGCTTCTTTGACAAGATAGTGAACCTAGAGAAGGTCGTGCACATGCGGGATATTTCAATCAGTGCAACAAGAGCGCAAGAGAGCGGCAATGCGATGCTTTCTGTAACTTTGCAGGTGATAGTGTTTAGGTCATCATGATGCGATTAGTTTATTTGCTTGTCTGTTGTATCTTGATGTTGGCTAATGCCCAACCAGATGAGTTTGTGCCTAAAGTCAGATGGAAGGGAGGCTTGGCGCAAACCCAAGACAACCCGTTAGCAGATATTATACCGATCCAGCCTCTAGCACCAGCGCCTGCAACACCAGAAACTTTAGATGCTACTGGCGCTATAGATACGACAGGAGCGCTGGCACAAGATAACACAAGGACATCAGATGTAATCATTCAAGGCATTGAGGATGGCATCAGTATTGAAGATATAATTGAGCCACCGATGAGTTATCGCTATTCCTCGTTCTATAAACGAGACCCTTTCTCTTATCCAAAGCGTGAGGAAGTGGACGAAGAAATTATCGTCAATAAACTGCAACTCTACGATGTGTCATCGCTGGATGTTGTTGGTATTTGGTGGTTATCAACTGGGGTAGCAAAAGCATTGATTATTACCCCGCCTGGAGAAGGGATTATCGTCAGCGTTGGCGATTACGTTGGCAATAACAATGGCGAGGTGATTAACATTACCGACAACAATGTTGTCATCAGGGAGTATCAAATGTCCCCCGATGGCACACGGCAATTCAGCGATAGCGTCATACCTCTAGATGAGTCGTTTGATACAGGGAATACGAACTTAAAAGAAAAATCCTCGGCCAGCGATACAAGCATTGAAGCTGACCTTAAAAAGGCAATTGAAAATATAACTAACCCTGCTGCCAACAAAGATTCGACCGCACCTGCACCAGCATCGGCGCTGCCAGTAGCGCCTGCAGTGGCAGTGCCAAGTTCTGATAAACAACCGATGGTTTTGGATAATAAATGATCGCGGCGCAACCACCGCATGAGTAAGAGGTGTAGAATGTTTGGAAAATACTTACTGATAGCGTGCTTGTCAGCCTGTTCTGCCGCCAACAACTCCGCTGATGTGGGGATAGAGCTTCCTAATAATCAAGCACTAAATCAAAGCCAAAGCAATCAAGAGTTTAACGAGCAGGGTGAGCAAAGCTTTGACAATCAAGAGTTTAGCGAGCAGGGTGAGCAAGGCTTTGACAACCAAGAGTTTAACGAGCAGGGTGAGCAA
>JAPPIL010000101.1 GCA_028877195.1 Pseudomonadota bacterium | reverse complement strand
AAACAATACAAGCAAGGCATAGATGTAAGATTATTTTGAGTTATGCAACAAAGCCAGTAGTCCTTGCCTGTGATGGGATTCGGAGGCAAGGCTGTAGAATGCTTTGCCTGAATTCATTTGTCAGTTGCTAAATGGCAACCCTTTTTCTACCTCGGCCGCCTTGTCATCAGCCCACACTTTGCTGATCATTTTGTCAGAAAACATCTGTGCTACGTTCCAAGTATGCAGGAAGGCTTGCCAGCGGTCGCGAAAGTTTTCATCATGGCGTGCGGCAAGGGGGGACACTGTGCTCAACAATGTTGTTTTTGCTCTGGTCTTACTGTTAATAAGATAAGAAAAATAGTAGCTACTGTCCTTTAGATGAAAGGCTTTCCACAGCCCTTGAGGGTCATGTTGGACAAGTTCGTTGATGTTGTTGAGAATGTCTTGGTCAACTTCAAATGCACGCAAATTTTCCACGAAACTTGTGCTTAATTTTATTTCTCTACATTTATTATCTAAAAAGCTTTTCCAATCATGAGGTTTGGGTTGGTAGCCAGCCAGTAGTTTCAGCAATAGCAAAAAGTGATTGTCGTTGAAGGGAGCACGAGAAACTTTTTGGCCAAGATAGTTGATACTGCGCTGACTGCTTGGATTTTCAAAGTCATCAAGGTCATGCCAAGTTAAGTTCCATACATGCATTGCCTCTATTCTCTCGCCGTTACACAATGCTTGGCGTTTGACAAAATCAGTTTGAAAACGAGCACCTGAAGAAGCGCTGGCATGATACTCAAAGCCATCAAGATATAGAGCGAACTGCTTTGCCTGTTCATCAATTGGCTTGAAAAGAAAATCACATACAGTGTAGTGCTCCCCTTCGTTCAGCGGCTGTTGGGCGAGCATAGTGTATTGTTGTTCGTGATCTTTATAGCTGATGCTAAAATTTGCCCCGTGCGTATCAAAGGCGGTATAGTCTTTGAGTTCAATACCAGCTTCTTTCAGTTTATTGCGATACTTGCCTGTGGCGCAATCTTTTAGCATGAGCACAAAGCGGTGCTCAAGGTCGCTGTCAAGCACACTGTCAATCCGCACATCTTCAAGGCTGCCATCTTGTTCTTGCATATGCTCTTTGTTGTTAAGAATGCTACGCAGATATTTTTCTGCTTCGTCGCGCTTAACATGCGGAATTTCAAACTGACTGACACCACTATAGACACAATGCAAACAGCCGTTGCGTTCGGGGTCATCATTGCAGGCACAGTTGACAATTTTTTGATAAGCCTTCTCAACCAACGCAAAGAAAGAACTCTTGTCCCATAGATCACGCAGAAAGCCTGTGCCACCTGGCACTGCGTCAAACATAACAAGGTAACGACGTGGCATATTGCTACCGAGTGGTGCGATAACTTTCTGTTCCTCAACCTCAAGATGTAATGGTTTACCGCCGAATACTTCCTGAAAGCCCAGTAACAGTGCAGCTTTTATCGAGGCAACTCGTATCTCTGAATCATACTCTGACACAGGTAACAGCACTCGTATAGCCTCTGATTGTAGTTCTCGGAACAAGACAAGCTGTTCATGACCTTGTGTGCTGGCATGGTCAACATTGGTGGTCACCTTGCGATAACGGCAAGTAGATGTGTGCTGTGGCTTTGCTTCGCCATCTTTTTGTAACCGACCACAGCGATTACAAATAGTAAAGCCACGCGGCTGCTTATCACCAGCAATTTTTATTTCATCAGCAGTTGGCTTTTCTTCCCCAAAATTTATTTCCCGCAACTTCACACGTGAAAGAAACTCAACGCCAAAGACAAAATCATTTTTAGGAACAAGTGTCTGTTGCACACTGGTCTTGTCAATATCAAAATAGGATCTTATCCTGAAAATTTTCTTATCACGATCATCTGCCTCATCGCCAACATGACTAGATAATACGTCCTCGACAGATACCACCTGTGAAATTTTCAGCATCTTCAATTTCTGTCCCTCATCTGACCACATGTTATCGTTACACTTGGGGCAATTGGTGCGCTCATCTTCACGATTAGGGGCAAGGTAGCCACATAAGTGACAGGCTCGCCACTCTTCGATCAATGTTTTTTTCTGTGTGCCAATGTTCAGACGGTCGATCTGCATTTTATACCCTCCCCCATAAAAAGTATTGCCAGGTGCAAATTCCCGCAAAGCCATCTTCGCAGGACGCTCAAATACTTCTTTACGCATATCTTTTTTATTGTTGTCAGTGCTGATAATCACGCCTGTCAACTCAACTGCCTGTTCTTGAAAAGAATAATTGGGCAAGAAACCATTGCGAGTAAGAAAAGCAAATAAGCTATCATTTCCCCCAAACGTGTCTTTCTGTGCTAATAGCCCTGCTTGTTCGCGCTGCATCTCTCGTAAGTTTTTAATCTGCTCATCGTTGGGTTTGATTATTTTTGTCAGCTTGGCGATTTCATTTTGCACTTGCTTTAACTTTGGTTCAATCTCTGCCAATGCCTTGTCATAGTTTTCTACTGCTGTGCGTATGTTTGTTACGACGTTGCCGTTACTGTTCGTGTTTCTGTCTCTGTTTAAAAAATAATTTCTTGTCTCTTGCCAAGTATGTTCTGCAATCTTATCTTGCAGTTGCCTGTAAAAATTTTGCAGCAACTCATCACCATGTGCCGCCAGCAATTTCTGTAAATTCAGCATAATGCCACTGCCTTCAAGTTTATGTAGCAGCTCATCATGTAACGTTTGCAAGGTTAATTCGTTATTGCCCTGTATATCAGCAAAGCAAGTGTCGAACAGATAGGCGAGCACTTGACGACGAAGCATATCAACTGCGTTAAGAAAACAGCCAGGCGGTTGCACATTGCCTGCAATTAATTCCTCTGGCGCTTGGAAGTGCAAAAGATCGCGCGGTTTAGCTTGAGCGATGGCAACGATAAGCGATGATTTTGACTTGCGTCCTGCTCTACCGACCTGCTGTTGATAATTAGACGCGCTGCGTGGCTACGAAGCAACGACAGTTGCAGACAGGTCGCCAATGTCTATACCCATCTCTAAAGTTGGCGTGCAGGACAGTAGATTAATGGCATCAGCACGTCTATCATTACTGTTTTTAAACTCTGCTTCGATTTGTTCGCGTCGCCTGCGTCCTAACAGACCTGTATGTTCGTGGGCAAAGATGCGCTCGACCTCGCCTGCTTCATAGATACGGCGATAGTATTTTTGTTCAGCACTGTCTTCTGTCTGCAGTTGATAGCTGCCTTTACAGCGAGCAGCAAGGCAGGGTAAAGTTTGCCACAACGCAAGCTGTTGTTTAGCGACGACAACTTTGTGATAACACACACTACACTGTAAGCGATTCACTTCTGTTGACAATGCAAGTTGTGAAGGGGCGATACCAAAATTACTGAATACTTTTTTGGCATTGCTTACTTTGTGGAGGATGCCAGCCTCGCTTAAAGCACAAAGAACATCAGTATACAGGCGATGAAAATCTTGCGGTTCAAACTTTGTAGGTTGATAATCAAAACATTTCATCAACCACAGGCTATGCCAGTTGCTGTTGTTTTTCGCCGCGTGCACGCGTTCAAAAGTTTTTGAGTTGTAGTTGGTTGTTAAGAATTTTGGCAATGCCCCTGTATCGCTGCCGCGTTGCATACGGCCGCGAGGTAAGTTGCTAATCCAGAGTTGGTCGCGGTTATTTTTGCCGAGCTGCCAAGAGTTTTCTTCAATGCGATAGGCATGCATGACATCAAAGGCAATACCACCTTTCATCAGTAGGCGTTTGATAATACCGAGCACGAAGGTGCGATAACCTTGCACTTGTTTGCTGTTTCGCTTGCTATGGCGCACGACCTCATATCTGCTGGCAATGTCATCGTAAGTCTCATCTATGGCTGCGGCAAGGTCGGTGTTGATGAAAACAGCCGAGCATAATGTTTTTTCTAGTGTGCGTCCTACTTGTGAGCGGAGCGAGTATTCAAGATAAAATTCCCAAGTGATACGTTTTTCTAGCAAGGTGAGTAGAGCATTACTTTTGCTGCAAAAGTAATCATGATATTCAGGCAAGCATTGTAAATCGCTAGGTGTGAGGGTGGCAACTGTTTTTGCCGTGCTGATTTTGTCTTGCCAATAGGTGAAAAATTTTGCCGTTGCGTCATTGAACTTAAAGACATGCTTTTGGTCTTTGAGAAAGGATTGCATGGCAGTGCGAAAATTAAAGCGATAGGTGCGAGCATTGTAGTAACCGCTGCGATGTGAAGCATCTTGCACTGAATCAGAGAATACCAGCAGTTTCTTTGACTCTTGGGGGTTTGAAGTTGACAGATACAGCTGGCTATTGACAACACTGCTCAATGTCGTAACTCGACTGGCGACGAGGCGTAAGGCATCCGTTGTGTCGCACGCAGGGCATTGACGTTTATCACGTTTGCTTTCTTCCGATACAGATTGATAGCAGTTAAATTGTTGCCATGTGCCACCATCGTGAGGGCAGGCATCGTGTTGTTTAGTTACAAAATCTTCGTTTTCAACATAAGCACAGCTCAAGCAGATTTTTATTTTATGGCTATCGGCTGGATCAGAGTTTTGCTGTGGAAACAGGTAGCGAACATTTTCGCTTCGTGTAGCGTATAGTTTGTAGATGGTGTTGCTGTCGCGCAAGATGAGTTCATCGCTCTTATTAGGGCGTGTCGCCATTTCAAATCTATCACGTTTTGATGCCTCTAATGCTTGTGG
>JAPPIL010000271.1 GCA_028877195.1 Pseudomonadota bacterium | reverse complement strand
CCCCCCCCCCCCCCCCCCCCCCCCCCCCCCCCCCCCCCCCCCCCCCCCCATACAAGACGATAGGGGGAAGAGCACGAGAAGGGGGAACTCAAGTGAAATGAGGCAAAGACCAAGCTTGCTTGGTCTTTCCGAATGAGCGCAGAGTCTGTTGCTCGTAGAGCGACTAACGCCTTCTCGTATACAAACAAACTAAAGTATTTGACTCAAAAACAACTTCGTCCGTTCATGCTGCGGGTTGTTGAAGAAGTCTTTAGGATTGTTCTCCTCTACTATCTCGCCGTCGTCCATGAAGATAACACGGTCAGCAACCATGTTGGCAAAATTCATCTCGTGCGTAACGACGATCATCGTGATGCCATCACGCGATAAGTCCATCATTACCTCCAACACTTCTTTAATCATCTCTGGGTCAAGAGCAGAGGTAGGTTCATCAAATAGCAACAAGTCAGGGTTCATCGTCAAGGAACGGGCAATCGCCACGCGTTGCTGTTGACCGCCAGATAATTGACTCGGATACTTGTAAGCCTGCTCTTCAATATGCACCCGCCGCAAGTTTTTTAGTGCCTCCTCCTCGGCTTTAGCTTTAGGGGTTTTCTT
This sequence comes from Pseudomonadota bacterium, assembly GCA_028877195.1. Classification (GTDB taxonomy): domain Bacteria; phylum Bdellovibrionota_B; class Oligoflexia; order Oligoflexales; family JAPPIL01; genus JAPPIL01. Next base: position 4,175 of record JAPPIL010000271.1, on the reverse strand, counting down.
TACCCACACGGGGCCAAGCGTCAAGTTAGACAAGACCGTCAAGTGCGGGAACAAGTTGAATTGCTGAAATACCATCCCGACATTAGTGCGTATCTTTTCAATCGCTTTAATGTCATTGGTGAGCTGTATGCCCCCGACAGTTATCCTGCCCTTGTCAAGCACCTCAAGCCTATTGATACAACGAATGAGTGTAGACTTGCCCGAACCAGAGGGGCCACAGATAACCACCGTCTCCCCCTTGTGGACGGTAAGGTCTATCTTACGCAACGCCTGAAATTCACCAAACCACTTGTCCAGACCCTTGATGTTAACAGCGATCTCGTTGCTAGCCGTTTTCTTCTTCTTCTTGATGCTTGTAACTCCAGACATCTCTTTCCCCTCTCTGCTTCTTCTCAAGTCTCTCATTGGCTCTCTTGCTCTAGGCTGGTCTCTCGCCCTAGGCTAGGTCTTCAACTCCTGTTCTAGCCTTGAGCTTGAAAAACTAATAAAGTAACAGAACACAAAATACACCAGCGCGGCAAATAAATAACCCTCAACAGTAAACCCAAGCCAGTCGGTGTCCTTCAATGATGCTTGGGTAGTAAACATCAAATCACTCAAGGCGATGATAAACACCAGCGATGTGTCCTTAAACAAACCGATGAACGTATTGACAGTCGGAGCAATCACAGCCTTCAATGCCTGCGGCAAGATAACAAAGATCATCTTCTTAAAATAACTCAACCCTAGTGTATCAGCCGCCTCATACTGACCTTTTGGCAACGACTGGAGACCACCACGCACGACTTCTGCCATGTATGCCGAGGCAAAGAAAATAATCGCAATCTGCGCTCGCAACACCTTGCTGATCGTTACCCCTTCAGGTAAAAATAACGGCAACATTACTGATGACATAAACAGCAAACTGATCAACGGCACGCCGCGAATGACCTCAATAAAAACTACACACAACATACGTAAGATTGGCAACTCACTGCGCCGACCCAACGCCAAGGCGATACCTATTGGGTAAGACAACAAAATTCCTAAAAAAGCCAAAGATAATGTTAGCGGTAAACCACCCCATGATTCCATCTCCACATACGGAACCCCAAAAACCCCCCCCAACATCCCCAGGCCCGACATCAGCGCCACAAAAACCCAAGCATACACCAATGCCTTTGACCAAAAACGCTTGAACTGCGATAGAAGCGCCAAGAGAAAAAACGACCCTACAAACATCTGCGGTCGCCACTGCTCCTCAAACGGATAATGACCAAACAAGATATACATCGTCTTTTCACGCAGAAACGCCCAGCACGCACCATCAGCCTGCCGACAGGCATCAGCATCGCCTGTCCAGACGCTGGTCAATATTCCCCAATCAACTAGCCCCCACAGTATCTTGGCTAATAGCAGGGCTAATATAAGCGTCAACGCCGAGTTGAAGGGAGTAGAGAATAGGTTTGTCTTTACCCAAAGATAAGCTTTGTTTTTTGTTAGTGGCTTATTCATATACGCACGTCTCTTATCGTCCAACCAGGCGAGTGGCATGGTTATACCAATTCATAAATGCTGAAGTCAGCAAACTAAACGACAGATATATCACTAGAATCAACGCGATGCACTCAACCGCTTGCCCTGTTTGATTCATAGAAGTGTTAGCAACATTGACTAAATCAGGATAGCCGATCGCTACCGCTAACGATGAGTTTTTTGTTAAGTTGAGCATTTGACTAGTCATCGGCGGCACGATAACTCGCATCGCCTGCGGCAATACCACCAAGCGCAAGACCTGCATGCGCGATAGCCCCAACGAGGTCGCAGCCTCCTTCTGACCTTTCTTGACTGCCTCGATGCCCGCACGCACGATTTCAGCGTTAAACGCACCCGTATAAAGAACCAGCCCTAACAACAGAGCAACAAACTCTGGGCTTAAGTTCACACCACCGCTGAAATTAAAACCACCGAGCATTGGGACATCAAGTGCCGTCGGTGCACCACCGATCAACCAAGTCAACAGCATCGGCACAGCTAATACTGCTAACCCGATTCGGAAGATTGGGAAGAGCTTACCCGTTTCCTGTTGACGTTTTTTTTGCCAACGATGAACAAAAAACAATGCGATGACCGATAAAACAAATACAGCCAACATAAACAAGTGCACAGGAGAATACTCTGGCACAGGAAAAACAAACCCACGCTGACTGATGTAGACATGCGGTAGTGGATTGCTCGCCTGTCGAACGGCAGGGAAGAATTCAGTAATTAACGCATACCAAAAAAACAACTGTAGCAGGAGCGGAATATTGCGTAGGACATCGACATAGACACGTGCCAGCGACGACAACAGCCAGTTTGGAGACAGGCGACTGATGCCAACCAGCAACCCCCAGATAACCGCTAACAAATTGCCAATCAAGGCAACCATCAACGTATTTAGCAACCCGACGGTAAATGCTTCATAAAATTTACTCTCGGCTGAGTATTCAATCAGGCTTTCGCCAATTTCAAACGCCGCCTCACTGAACAAAAAAGAAAAACCCGAAGCGATGTTTTTATCTTGTAGTGAAGTGGCAGCTTGTTTGATGGCGACGTAGCCAAACACTACAAGTGCTAGCAACACCAGCACCTGTAGCATCAGGTTACGTTTGCGGATATCTCGCCACAGTGAGCTGAATCCAGTTCCTAACTCACCATTAGACATAGATAAGCAACCCTACCTTACTTAAGTGGAGCTGCATACATGATGCCGCCCTTTGTCCAAAGTTGGTTCAAGCCTCTTTCCAAACGCAAAGGGGTCTTTGCACCAACATGGCGTTCAAAGGATTCACCATAATTGCCGACTTGCTTAACGATGTTGTAAGCCCACTTCTCGGACAAACCAAGCGACTTGCCGTTGCCTGGTAACACGCCGAGCAAACGCTTGATGTCTGGGTTGTCGCTCTTCTTCATGCGGTCAACGTTGCGTGATGTAATGCCAAGCTCTTCCGCTGCGATTAAAGCACGAATTGACCACGAAATAATGTCGAACCACTGGTCATCATCATGTCGCACCACTGGCGCTAAAGGTTCTTTCGAGATAACTTCTGGTAGAATTATCAAATCCTTTGAGTTCTTCACCTTTGAGCGGTGCGCCGCAAGACCAGAGGCATCAGTGGTGAACACATCACAACGCCCAGCCATGAATGCCTTCCACAGTTCGTTGTCGTTTTCCATGACGACTGGTTTGAACTTCATCTTCTGACTACGGAAATAGTCGGCTAGGTTGCGCTCGGTTGTTGTGCCTTGAAGCACACAGATAGCTGCGCCGTTCAAGCCTTTGGCGCTTTTGACACCGAGTGATTTGCGCACCAAGAATCCTTGACCGTCATAGTAGTTGACAGGCGCAAAGTTCAAACCCAGCGATGTATCACGAGATAACGTGTGGGTTGTGTTGCGAGTCAGGACATCGACTTCACCTGATTGTAAAGCGGTAAAGCGCTGTTGTGCGCTCAAGCCGATTACTTTCATCTTGTCTTTGTCGCCGAATATTGCGGCGGCAAAGGCATGACAAGCATCGACATCTAAACCTTTCCACTTACCTTTGCTGTCAGGCGATGAGAACCCAGGCAAGCCATTGCTCACCCCACAACGCACATGTCCACGCTTTTTGACCGCATCAAGTGTCTTGCCCGCAAAACTCGGAGCAGACAGGCATAGAGCCGATGCTAAAATTATTCCTACTTTCATTCGACCTTCCATTCGATTTTGCATTCGTTTACCTCCCTATAAAGAATAGATTCAAATTCATGAAATGATAACAGCACTGCCGATAAAGTCACGTTGTTTTTGGGTTCATTTTTCTGATACAAGGTCGATGATTTTGTGTGTGGGGTCTGTAGCTCAGGTGGTTAGAGCACACGCCTGATAAGCGTGAGGTCGGAAGTTCGAGTCTTCCCAGACCCATTATCGTATAAAAAATTGTGCCAAAAGGCACGATTTTTTATACGAATAAACAGTCGCCGATAGGCGCATAGGGACAGTGCCAAAAGGCACTCTGATTTAGACGAATAAACAGTCGCCGATAGGCGCATAGAGACAGTGCCAAAAGGCACGATTTCTCATACGAACAAACAGTCGCCGATAGGCGCATAGGGACAGTGCCCAAAGGCACTTGTATTTGAGTAGAGTTAACAGTCGCCGATAGGCGCAAG
>JAPPIL010000275.1 GCA_028877195.1 Pseudomonadota bacterium | reverse complement strand
GGGTTAACATGATGGATCTAATCGCGTAACTGAACTATAAAATGGGGGGAGGTCATCGTCTCCCCATGCGATCATATTAGCACTCCATCTCATAATAATGTTTGGTAAGTTTTGTGGTGCTACCTGTTGCAAAGTCTATTAACGGTGGAATAAGCACCCACCCCCATGCTAGAAAATTCAACCAAAAGGAATGCGCAAACCCGCACTTGATTTTATCAATATCTCTGCACTGGCTACCTTTCTTACCAAGAGAGGCTTTGATTGTCTTACCGCAGTCTCTTTTGTCAGCTGGGTAGTAGGTCTCACCAGTGCCAACTCTCCTGCCACCTACATAAACCTTTGCCTGTTGAGACACTGTGGTTATCTCAATATCCTTATCAAAACTGCGATTGAATATAGTGGCACACGATGTCAGGGACATCAGACATATAGTTGCTATTAATCTAAAGCTCACTGGTGTCTGCATCCACATTAATCAACATGCATTTTTGAAATTTTTCCGACCAATACCACTTAAAATAAGGCTTGTCTCCGTTTGCTTTATCTCTGGCTACCTTTTCCTCTTGCCAATCCTTGCATCTTTCTTTGGCGGATTTATTCCACCAGTTATCATCGTTATCTGATGAGGAACTGGTCTCGGAATCGTTGTCATTAGCTCCCGTGAATTCAGACAGATCGCCACAAGCAAACAAGCCTGCTGTCAGCATCGCCGCACCAAAGGCGACGGCGATGTGGCTAACTATTGGTTTCATTGTCATCCTTCTCAATCTTTTCAGCACGTCTTGCTAACCTTGCCCTGCGTCTATCTTTAGCCTCCGTAACTTTTTCTCTAACTTTCTCACCAATTAAATCAGTCAGCCCTGACCTAACTAGCAACAAAGTTCCAAATACAGAGCAGCCAGCAGTCATGACCAAAGGCATGATGCCACAAGTTTTCACGCCTATCTCATAACCTAAAAACCCTGTGGCTAGACCACCTACAATTAACAGTATGGGGGTAATAATCGGATCCATAATCTTTCTCCTAACGCCGCAATCAGTGTATGATGACATTTCATGTGGTTTAGAAATGCCTGACCGCCGCGCTAATGACCTTCAAACACAGCATTTGGCAATCTGTTAACTTGAAGTTAAGTGTGCCAAACATGCTCCTTTGAACTTATGTTCGGCGTTTTTTTTTTGGCTTTAGTTTTAGTTTGCAGTCGGCAAAGGCTCTTGTGTTTGAGTAGAGTTAACAGTCGCCGATAGGCGCAAGCTCAAAGAAAACGCCTCTCGTATATAAAATTGAATTTGCAAGCAATAGGAGATACCCTACATTGTTTTGCTCTTGAACGAGGTTCAACGTCGATGGATTTTTATCACGACATCAATACCAATCTAGAAGATTTAAAACGCCAAAGTCTCTACAAACAGGAGCACTGCCTCCAATCACCGCAGAGCACGACTATCACCACTTCCGCTCAGACAATGATCAACATGTGTGCCAATAATTATCTCGGCTTCGCTAATCATCCACAACTTTTGCAAACCGCACAGCAGGCACTGACCGACTATGGCTATGGCATGGCATCGGTGCGTTTCATCTGCGGCACGCATGCTGTGCATCAGCAACTAGAACAGGCATTGGCAACCTTTCTTCAACAGCAAGACGCAATTCTCTACAGCTCATGCTTTGATGCCAACACTGGTTTGTTTGAAACTATCCTTGACGCTCGTGATGCGATTATCAGCGACGAACTCAATCATGCCAGCATCATTGACGGGGTACGCTTGTGTAAGGCTAAACGTTTGCGCTATCGCAACAACGACATGGATGACTTGCGCAGCAAGCTCAAATCCTGCCAAGACGCACGCTACCGTTTGATCGTCAGCGACGGAGTCTTTTCAATGGACGGCAGCCTAGCACAAGTTGCAAATATCTGCACATTAGCAAAAGAATACAATGCCTTAACCATGATCGACGACTCGCATGCGGTCGGAGTCATCGGAGCAACGGGTGCAGGAACATGCGAGGGCTTGCCTGTAGACATCATCACTGGCACTCTAGGCAAGGCACTCGGTGGTGCGATGGGCGGATATGTAGCAGCAAGACAGGAGTTGATCGCTATGTTGCGGCAAAAGTCTCGCCCCTATTTGTTTTCAAATTCACTCGCACCAGTAGTAGTAGCAACCTCCATCCAAGCGCTAAAACTGCTACAGCAGACACCTGAACTACGAACAAACCTCATGCACAAGACCACCTATCTGCGCCACGGGCTACGGCAACTAGGCTTTGAAGTGCTCGGCGACCAGCACCCCATCGTGCCTGTGTTAGTGCGGCAAGCAACAATTGCCCAGCAGATGGCAAGCCTCCTACATAAACAAGGAGTATATGCGGTTGGTTTCTTTTATCCCGTCGTGCCAAAGGACATGGCAAGGGTGCGACTACAGGTGTCGGCGGCACATAGCGATGCTGAATTAGAACAGGTGTTGGAAATTTTCGCTCATGTCGGCAAACAGCTACAGGTGATAAAGAGAACATGAAAGCTTTAGTGAAGGACAAGGCTGCTGTGGGCATCACGATGCTTGATGTGCCTGACTTGCCCGCACCGCAAGCGCAGGAAGTATTGATCAAAATCATGCGCACCGCGATCTGCGGCACTGATATTCACATCTATAATTGGGATGCTTGGGCACAACGCACTATCCCCGTGCCGCTGGTAATTGGGCATGAGTTTGTTGGCAAGATAGCAGCGATTGGCGATGGCGTAAAAAACCTCCAAGTCGGTCAGCGCGTTACTGGCGAAGGGCATATCACTTGTGGCTTATGTCGCAACTGTTTGGCTGGACAGCGGCATCTCTGTCGGCAGCAAATCGGGGTTGGGGTTGAACGGCAAGGTGCGTTTGCCGAGTATTTGCTGCTACCACAAACAAACGTCTACCCGCTTGATCAAGCGATCAGTGATGACCTTGCTTCTATCTATGACCCACTTGGTAACGCAACCCATGCGGCATTAGAATTTGATCTGGTCGGTGAAGATGTCTTGGTTACAGGTGCGGGGCCGATCGGTTTGATGGTCGCCGCCATAGCAAAACACGCAGGCGCACGCCATGTGGTGATTACCGATGTCAACACCTATCGCCTCCAGTTAGCCGAGCAACTTGGAGTTAGCAAAGCCGTGCATGCTAAACAGTCGCTAGTTGCGGTAATGAAAGAACTTGGCATGAGCGAAGGGTTTGACATCGGCTTTGAGATGTCAGGCAATGGTCAAGCACTTACAACGATGCTTGCCTGTTTGAATAATGGTGCATACGTGTCGTTGCTTGGTATCTTTCCCGATGCGATAAAGATTGATTGGACGAGCATCGTTATGAAAGGTATCACTTTGCGCGGTATCTTCGGTCGCAAGATGTTTGATACTTGGTATAAAACCACCAGCATGCTGCAAAGTGGCTTGAATATCGCCCCCGTTATCACCCATCACTTTCCAATCAATGCCTACCAACAAGCATTCAAACAGATGCAGCAAGGCACAACAGGCAAAGTAATTCTTGAGTGGTAGCTGACCCTTGTTCGTGCTCGCAAAAGGCATTGGCGTAACACTCCCTGCTTATGGGCAAGATAGCCTGTGCATCGCAACAGTCGACGCACACCAATATCACCAACTGTTGAGTAAAGTGCCTAATAATCTTTTACTCTGTGTCTTTACGGACGGGGAGTTTACCGTCGCTCAAATGTATGAAGCAGGTCAAGCGACGCAGCAGATAACTGCGCAACGTTGGCGATCGGCACAGGTGTTGGTGTTGCGTTGGCAAGGCGAACAACTGCGCGTAGTGGTCGGTGCCCTGCCTGCTGTGCAAGAGGTGGCACAGACAATATCGGGGCGGCTACTGTTGTTAGCGCTCGCAACACTGGTGGGTGAACGATGGTGCGATGGTTATTTAGCACATGTCAATGCGGGCAAAATTTTAAGCTATGTCGCAAGACCTGGCTACTTATGCCTGCGTGTGCCTGTGCAGGCGCGGGCATGTGGGCTTGACTTACCACCGACTGGTTGGCAACAGGATTGGGATTACCTTGCTTTACAACAGGCACTGCGAGTTTGCTGGCGGCGGGAATTGTCGCTTTATCTTGACGATTTTAGCCGTGCGGCGGCAGTGTGTTTAGTCGCAGCAGTAAAGACCCTTGCACCGCAGTCAGTATGGGCGGATGTTCCCAACCCTGCGTGGCGGCGACTGCTACAGAATCTTGGGTTACAGGTGCATGCTGTCAGTGCGTTGCCAGCTGCAAACAGACTCCCCATTTCAACGTTCCTGCCATTGCTGGCTAAGGACAAGGTGGCTACGGTTATTGCCTCTATCAATAGAAGGGGGGTGATAATACCGTTACTATGACCACTGACTTTGCGCAAAGATATAATAATGCAAAGACACCGCCAAGAGTAGCGGCGGTGTCGCTTTTATTTGGTATGGAGAACGCTTGGGAAAGAGTAGGAAAAGCAGTTGGAAAAGCTTTTTTGTGAGGCTCTTTTGACAGTTAATGCATTATTAACAAAAGTGATGTCTCCTTACCGTTCTTGCCGCGGCATCATTGCTGCGGAACGATTTATTAGATGCATTATCCGTGCCAAGAAAAAACTCAATGATTTCAAGCCATACAAGTGTATAATTACCTGTAGGGTGGCTATGATATGGACACACACATGTCAACGAGAGCAAAAATGATTGCTAGACACAACCACACAGAAGACTGTTTGTCGCAAGGGGAGTCCAACATAGATACAAGTCCAAACACCTATACTCGGCTTTGTTGCATAAGTAATGCCTATTTTTTTTATAGGGGGGGGGGGGGGGGG
>JAPPIL010000038.1 GCA_028877195.1 Pseudomonadota bacterium | reverse complement strand
CGAACGCTCGTGAGCGAATAAAATTTTGTTTCCGACTCAAACCAGCATATGTCTTTAGACGGTAGGGGAGGAGCGCGAGGAGGGGAACGCTCCTCGCATAAAAAAATAGGCATTACTTATGCAACAAAGTCGGTGAAATCTCGTCTGTCCTCAATCTATGTGAACTGTCGTTACGATTTCATAAACCCGCTGAAAGTAGGTGTCGTAATCATAGAAGTTGTTTTTGTTGGTAAGTGTAGGGTGCATGACGCTTCGCGCATCGTCCTCGTCGTGCTGAAAATCAAACCCATGTCCGATTTCATGTAGGAACACTAACCATGCCACTTCTGGATGCTTTGCATGCATTTCTAGGAAACTGGCTGTATCAAGCTTGATCCGCATCCAGTAGCGCTGTCTTCTCGTATCCGCATTACCTACCCACATCATGCTACGACCACCATGTCCACCTATTACGCCTTCTTTGGTGTCAGAGCCTTCAGGGTTGAGAGCTATTAAACTTATCCTGCTATACAGGGGACAACTTGGTGTAACTGATCCTCTATCACTTATATCACAAGCATCAGAACTGTCGTCGGCAAACACCAACATGTCATCTAACGGCGCACACTTTGACGGATGGTATTCTTTGATCTCGGTGTTAAAACGCTGAAAATACCCCAACAGAATGTCAGTGTGTTCAGCCGACGGTGGTTTGATAAAGTTGAGGTTATAGTATTCGTTGCTGGTCTTCTCACTAGCTGGGCATTTGCCGCTAACGTTGGGTTTTTTGTCCGTTTTGCTTGGCTTGCTAGTCTCACCTGTAGGTGTCGTCTCGTCGGTTGGATCAACCTCAACATCTGGCGCACACGCTGCCACCAACACTAGAAGGATAAAAAATCGCACTGTCTGCTAACCACATTATCGTTTAACCAACATCAAGATAAATTTTAGCAGATCAGCGTTCAATTAAATACAATTCACCTGCCCGCCATGCACAGGCGACTAGCCGCAAATCCTGCGGACATACCTCTAAGCCATCCACTTGCTTGCCCGCGATAATCGCTTGCCATACCGATAGAACACCTTTAGCAACCCGACACTGCCCCTGTGCGTGATAAAACAGACTATCCACTTGCGCTAAATCAGCAAGATAAACATAAGCACCCAACTCTTGGCGCGTCTTGATGAATGCCGCAAACTGCCCGCCATAGTTATCTATGTTGGGGTCGTTGGACGCATGTTTGTAGATATACTCACGCGCAAAAAATTTAAAATTGTCGTCGCCCAAAAACTTTGCCACCGCAGTATAGCGTTGTCGTAAGATTGCCAATAAAGCATACAGATGATTGCGGCGATAGGCGGAGAGGTTGTTCGCTGTTTTCGCCGTAAGAATAGTCGCTACTCGTGTGCTCGCGGCTTGCGAGTCATCTCGGCTGCGCACCGCCGAGCTGAAGACAGACAAGGTGTCGGCTAGCATTACGTCGGTGGTGGGTTAGGCATGTCGCTGAATTTGCGCGGTAAGTCGTGTTCAGCGGTGATATAACGCACCGTCCCTGATTGTGAACGCATCACCACCGAATGTGTTCGCACCCGTCCACGCCCGTAAAACTTCACCCCTTGCAAAAAAGTCCCAGTCGTTACCCCAGTCGCACAAAAAACAACATCGCCGCTTGCTAGCGAATCAAGGTCATAGATACGCTCTAGGTCATCCACGCCCATACGCTTGGCACGGGTAGCTTCAGTATCATTGCGACATAGTAGCTTGCCTTGAATATCGCCACCGACACAACGCAAAGCCGCCGCCGCTAACACCCCTTCAGGTGCGCCGCCACTGCCCATCAGTATATCTATGTCTGAATCGGGGTTAGCAGTCGCAATCGCCGCCGAAACATCACCATCACCGATCAAGAATATCCTCGCACCAGCCGCCCGCACTTCTTTGATCAGTTCAGTATGCCGCTCACGATCAAGGATACATACCGTAAGGTCAGCGATTTTACATGCCTTTGCCTCGGCAACCGCACGGAGATTTGCAGTCGGTGTGCGAAGCAGCGAAATAACACCCTTTGCTTGCGGCCCGACTGCGATCTTTTCCATATACAAGTCAGGAGCATGTAAGAAGTTACCTTGCTCTGCAACCGCAATCACCGCACAGGCATTCGTGCCGCCACGTGCACAAATTGTCGTGCCCTCAAGCGGATCAAGTGCTATGTCAAATTTTGGCGCTTTGCTTTTACCAACCTCTTCACCGATATAAAGCATCGGTGCTTTATCGCGTTCCCCCTCACCGATAACCACGCGGCCATAGAAGTTTATCGTGTTTAACATACTGCGCATCGCTGCAACTGCTGCCGCATCAGCAGCATGCTCATCGCCGCGCCCCATATATCTCGCACTGGCAATCGCCGCCACCTCCGTCGCCCGCAAAAACTCTAGCGTGTAATGTCTATCCATGCGTGTTCTCTAGTCTATCCGCAACAACTTCAGCTATATCCTTCACTTCCACCTGCTTTTGTTTGCTCAAAGCATTGACACCATCACGCAACATCGTCAAACAAAACGGGCATGAGGTCGCCGCCACCTTTGCTCCCGATGCTATCACCTCTTGCGCACGGTTCTCGTTGATGCGCGTGCCTATCGTCTCTTCCTGCCACATACGTCCGCCACCTGCACCACAGCAGAAACTCTGCTTCTTATTGCGCGGCAACTCCTCCACCTCCTGCTGTAAGACAGCACGCGGCTCGTCGATGACATCGTTATGCCGACTCAAGTAACAGGAGTCATGCACCGTTATTTTTTCAGTCTTGGACGGCAACGAAGTCTTTAGCTTACCTGCGGCGATCAATTCCGCTATGAACTGGCTGTGATGAACTACCTCTTGTGCTGCGAAACCATAGTCAGGATACTCGTTTTTGATCGTGTTGAAACAATGCGGGCAACCAGTAATGACTTTCTTTACCTTATACTTTTTGAAATTGCGGATATTCTCTTCAATCTGCATATTGGCAAGATACTCGTTCCCCAAACGCCTTGCCGTATCACCACTACACTGCTCTTCAGTGCCGAGAATAGCAAACGACACCCCTGCCTGCTGCATAATCTTTACCAATGCCTGTGAGACCTTCTTATACCGCTCGTCATACGCACCCGCACAACCAACCCAAAACAAATAGTCAGCCTCGCCGACATCTTTCATCTGCTTGACATCAAGACCCTGCGCCCAATCAGCACGGGTTGAACTGCTGAATGCCCATGGGGTAGAATTTGTCTCCAAGTTGCGAAACGTATTACCCAATTCCGCAGGAAAGCTCCCTTCAGTAAGCGTGAGATACCGCCGCATATCAACGATAGCAGGGATATGCTCAATATCCAGCGGACAAGCCTGCATACAAGCAGCACATGTCGTGCATGCCCACAGTTCTGCCGCTGTAACTATCTCACCGACTAGCGCGCGCTTGGGGTTGAAGGTCGCTTCCTTGAGATGATGAATCATCAGACGTGGGTCGAGCGGTTTGGCTGTCGTTGTCGCAGGGCAGACTTCAGTGCAACGCCCACACTCAACGCAGGTGAGACCATCTAACAGTTGTTTCCAAGACAAGTCGCTAGCCTTGCTTGCGCCAAAACTTTCCGCCTCTTCATCTATCTTCAACGGTCGCAAACGTCCGATGCTCTTGCGACTCTTGAAGAACATGTTTGCCCACACCCAAATCAAATGCTGATGCTTGGAGAAGGGCAAAAACAGCATGAACCCAAACAAAGTCGCACAGTGCAACCACCACAATAGCGATTCAGTTAGGGCGTTGCCTAACACAGCCGTCGGTAACACCAAGCTCGCTACCTGCGGCGCAATAACAAGCCCAGCTTGTGGTGCAATCGTTGCTTTACTGCCGAGTAGCAACAGCTCACTGCCAACCAAAGCTAAAATAAAACTCAAAATAATATAGGCATCGGTCTTGGCGGCACGCCCCAAACTCTGCAGACGTGGCGGTGGAAAAAACATCCGTCGCGCTAAAGCATAGATAATAGCTAACGCAACGATACTGTTGGCAAAGTCTTGGCTGCCTAGATAAAGCTGATAGATAATCCCGTTGCCAAGCAGAGAAGCAAAGCTAAAGCCCGTGAACAACCCCTCAACGATGGTTTCTAGCGTCCCTAACGACACGATGACAAAGCCATAAAAAATACCATAGTGCATCAATGCCGCTTTGCCATCGGTCAACATCTTTGGCTGCAGAAACCCATTGACTAATGTATAGCCCAGTCGTGCTAAACGCTGGTCGCTACGCTTATCTTCATCCCCTTGCCCGACACGCAACATCTTGACGTTAGCGTAGAGGCGATAAACAAATATCCCCACCACGGCGAGAAACAACACCAAGAAAAATAGATTATAGATATTCATGATGGCTTGTGTTTACAGACGGTATACATCATCGTCGCTAACTCCTGCCGCAAACGTGCGTCGTGTGCTCGCACACCGATGTCTAGCGTTTCCTCAACATGTTCTAAATAATCAGCATCGGTTAGCGCCGCTCGCAACGCTCGTGCTGGTGCTAAACCACGCCGCCGATAACTGTTTTGAATGCTTTGTAGATGTTGTGGTAAAAGCTTGCGCAACCGCGCCTTGACCTGCCGCAATTCAACCGCATCACGACCCTGCTCTAGAATATAATCACGCAACTGGTGGGTTGAGAGGTCGCTAATCACTACTAGCCACGACTTGTCCTTATTGTGTATTGATGCTTATCGCAATACTTTGCGGAGGTAAGAGTCTAACAAATCAGGATGTTTTTCAAGCAAATTTGAATTACGAGCGAAGGAGAGCATGAGAGGCAAAGGGGCTTTGTTGCATAAGTAATGCCTATTTTTTTATACGAGAGGCGTGAGCTTCGC
>JAPPIL010000257.1 GCA_028877195.1 Pseudomonadota bacterium | reverse complement strand
CATGAGCTTGGGCATTTGCTGGGTCTGGCACATGTGGATGAAGACGTGGACTCGTTTTCAGCGATGAACCCGTCGATGCTCATTGGGCATGGTTTGACTGCTAGGGGTGTGTCGAAAGGTGATATAGAACGAATTCAGAAGATTTACAGTTGTCAGGGTTATGCTTGTAATTTAGATCAGGTGATTGAGAAACTCCGAGATCGTTACAGCGATGATGTTAGCGACCAAGACATGTCGGATTTATAGTTATCGTATCAACGTCCTAACATACGTGGCTGACAAGACCACTCCTGTGCATCTCGCAAACCATCATGGTCATTATCAAGACCGTCAATACATGAATTGATCGATTGATAACCCTCGGCTCGAATCCTGTTCTTGCCTGCTTTAGTGCGCAGGGTATCCCACAACCGCGTAAAGTAAACCTGCATTTCCTGTCGCAGCTTGCGATTATTTTTGATCACCATCGTGTTCTCATCGTTAGCGCTGTTGCCACGCTCCGACCAGTTCATCGAGCCAACGATTACGGTCGCATCATCTATGATCGCGGTCTTCATGTGCATCTTGCCGCCCCAGTTTTCAACCTTAACATCAACACCACACTCACTCAACGCTTGGAATGGCGATGAAGGATGAACATTTGCTACTGCGTCAAGAATAATCTTAACCCCGATATTACGCCCGACCGCGGCACACAACGCCTGAACGATTGGTTTAGAAGTAAGATAAAACATCGCAATACTGATAGATTTTTTGGCAGCGTTGATAGCTGGTATAATCGCAGTATTGATAGTGTCATCTTGCGGTGAAAAGTATACCGATACTCTCGTGTTATCTTTGAAAACCAACTCATGCCGCGGTGCAACTGTCTGCTTACTACGGCTGAACCTCTTGTCTCTAAACATCTGATCAAATTCTTGGGCGTATAAACGTGCCACCGCCGCGGAATGAACGATAAGCGTATTGTTCGCATTGTATTCCGCACCGATACCAGTATGCGAAAGGTTAGTAGTGCCAAGCCAAACACTGCGGTCATCAGCAACGACAAACTTATTGTGCATCTGCGATGAACGCGGCCGCTCGCCCGATTTGTTCAAATCAACCATCACTTGTGCAACACCGATAATCTGCGGCAAAAAGGCTGTCTCGGAATAAACAAAATTGTCGGGCATCCAATCACCAGCCGCACCCCTGCTTTGATCAACCACCGCCTCAACGACAACCCCTTGCTGGCGGAGTTTAGCAATAGCGTTGGTCAGCCATTGTTGCTTGCTCAATCCATAAATAGCAAACGATAGCTTGTTGCTTGCGTTTAGAATAAATCGTTCTAGTTGCTTTGCCATGTTGTTTTTTTCGTCTTTTACTTTGCCGATCTTATTGCCTTCTATCCAGGCAAAAATGTCAGCATTGGCAAGCTCATACGAAAAATTTTCAGCAACTAGCTGTCTCTTTGCTTGGGTCTTGGCGAGTGATAGATGCGAGTGAAAGATAAAGAACATGACAAGGAAAAAGCATAGACGACATAATCTCATGACTTGTCCTGTAATTGTGATTATCAATGCACTGAAAATGAATTCTTACCGAAGATGGTAAGGGGGATTGGAGAAAAAAGCTAGGGCAAAAAATTCTAATCGCAATCTTTTCTAAAGCTTTATGTCCGAGAGATAATGAAAATTTTGAGAGGTGTGTCGTCTATCGTATGCTCGGCGGCAAAGAGAAACTTTGTTGGGGCGCTAACGACGAACTTCAAATCCGTCGCCAATGTCTCATGTTGAATATATGACGCATGCTTGGTAACCGCGGCTTGAATCACACTATCGGTCTGTAGGGCGATAGAAATACGATCAGACACTTGTAAATCACAGTCTTTGCGAGTTTTTTGTAAACGATTGACCACCTCGCGTGCTAAACCTTCAGCTAATAGGTCGTCAGTAAGGTCGGTATCCAGCAACACCGTTGTATCACCGCTACTCATCACCGCATGTTTTTGTTTCGGCGTGCGGTTGATAAAAAATTCATCAGAGCACAATGCTATGCCATGCACCTGACACTTGTCTTGGCGCAGGTCGTGCCAGTAGCGTTTTACCGCCGCAGGTGTAGCATTGATCGTTTGCAGTTGCGTTTGGAGTTCCCGCAAACCCTTGCCTAGCTTGCGTCCAAGTTTTTTGAGATCGGGTTTAATGGTCATCGCGACATAAGCTTCCTCATCAGCACTGAATTCTACCGCCCTAACATTGAGCTCGCTGGCGATAAGGTCATGATAAGTAGCGATGCTGTTCTGCGTTGTAATTACCAATGTCTTTGCCAGCACCTGTCTGGTTTTGATCTGATGCTTGGCACGAATTTTACGTCCGAGTTCAATCACCGTGCGCACTAACTCAAGTCTTGTTTCAAGTTCAGGGTCAGATAAGCGTTCATCAACATGTGGCAAATCGCACAGATGCACCGAGTCTTCTGCTTGCGACAAGTCGGCGGTCAATGCCCGATAGATACGCTCACTGATGAACGGCGCAAATGGTGCAAGCACTTTACAAAACGTCAACAGCACATAGTAAAGGGTTGCAAACGCCTCTGTGTCGCAAGCGCTGTCCTTATCTTCCCCCCAAAACCTGCGCCGATTCAGCCTGATATACCAGTTGGTGAGGGAGTCGATGAAATTTACTAAACATGGCAAGACTAAATTAATCCGATACGCTTCCATCTGTTTATGAACATCAGCCAACAGAGTGTGAAGTTTAGAGACGATCCAACGATCAAGCTCATTATTTGACACCACATAGTCCGTGCCTTTCTCTTGCCAACCGTTAGCATCAGCATAGGTAGACAGAAAGCTGAACGCATTCCACAACGGCAACAGCAGTGTGCGCATCGTTTCCACCACCCCATCGTTAGAGAAACGCAAATCCTCCGCCCGCAACAGCGGTGAATTAAGCAAATATAACCGCACCGCATCTGAACCATACTTGTTGATCAAGTCATCGGGAGCGGTATAATTGCGATGCCGTTTAGACATTTTTTTGCCCTGCGCATCCAAGATCGTGCCATTGACGACAACGTTCTTGAACGCAGGTTGATCAAACAGGGCTGTGGACAAGACATTCAAGGTGTAGAACCAGCCACGTGTTTGATCAAGTCCTTCAGCGATAAAGTCAGCGACCGCAGGTTGGGTCGCTTGGGTGAACGGGTAGTGGTTTTGCGCACAAGGCATCGCCCCCGATTCAAACCAGCAATCAAACACTTCAGGAACACGTGCCATCGGCTGTGCGCATTGCGGGCAGGCGATCTTGAGCTTATCGACGACATGCTTGTGAAGGTCTTGAACATCACTACCTGTCAATTCCCGCAATTCGGCTACTGACCCGACTACTGCCTTGCCATCACATGCGTCGCACAACCAAATCGGTAGCGGCGTGCCCCAAAAACGATTGCGGCTAATCGCCCAGTCTTGCGCATTCTTCAACCAATTGCCCATTCGTCCATGCTGTAGATGTTGCGGCACCCAGTTGATTTTTTCGTTGTGTTGGCAAAGACGATCGCGAATTTTTTCAACCTCCACATACCAAGCAGGCACAGCACGATAAATAAGCGGCGTATCGGTGCGTTCACAAAAAGGATAACGATGTTCAATCGTCTCATGCCGCAATACTTGACGACGTTCTTTCAATGTCCGAATGATTTTTTTATCTGCGTCTTTGTAATACAATCCTTGGTAGTCAGGGGTTTCGGCGCTAAATTTGCCCTCATTATCAAGCGGGTCAAACGGTGCAATGTTGTGTTGAGCACAGAGTTTGTAATCATCTTCACCAAACGCAGGCGCTAAATGCACGATACCCGTGCCTTCCGTCGCATTGACGAATTCACCTGCATACAGGCATTGCGAATTTACCGTCGTGGGAGCAAAAGGGAAAAGAGGCTCGTAGCGCCGCCCGACTAAATCTTTACCAGTCAGTTGACGGATAATTTGATAGGACTTGGTATCAGGAAAGATGCGTGGCAAAGCATCCATAGCCAAATAATAACAGGCGCTGTCCGCTGCGTCGGTCGTTCTAACACAGACATATCCTAAATCCTGCTGCACTGCTAATGCGAGATTTGAGACCAAAGTCCAGGGGGTGGTCGTCCAGATCAAAAAATAGCTATGCGGTTCGTCGTTAGCTTTGATTTTTACCGTGAGAGCTGGGTCTTGAACGACTTTATAATTTTGGTTCGCTTCAAAGTTTGACAGCACTGCGGTAATCCGCGGCGAGTAGGGAACGACCTTATGCCCTTGATATAAAAGCCCTTTGTCAAGTAAACGTTTACATACCCACCACACCGATTCCATGAACTGGATGTCCATCGTGCGATACTGGTTATCCCAATCTACCCAGCGCCCAAGTCTAGTAATCGTGCGTTGCCATTCTTGCGCATAGTGCATCACCGATGTGCGACACATCGCATTGAACTTGTCGATGCCGACTTTCAAGATGTCGGTGCGACCTTGATAACCCTCCCGTTTTTCAATCTCGTATTCAACGGGCAAGCCATGACAATCCCAACCAAAGCGCCGTTCAACATAATAGCCCCTCATCGTCCAATAGCGTGGCACGACATCTTTGATGGTGTTTGCCAAGATATGCCCATAGTGCGGCAAACCATTAGCAAACGGCGGGCCATCGTAAAAAAGATAAGGTGTGCAGCCCGCACGGTTCTGCAGCGAGCGTTGGAAGGTCTCGTTCTGTTGCCAGAATGAAAGGATCTCTTCTTCTTGTTGAGGGAAATTTATTTGCTGGATGTTTTTTTTCATATCTTCTTTTTATTATGCGGAGGGCTTTCCCCCTTCTCCCGGCTTTGTTGCATAACTGAATTTATCCACGAAAGCATTGTGATAAGTGTA
>JAPPIL010000230.1 GCA_028877195.1 Pseudomonadota bacterium | reverse complement strand
GGAGTTAGCAGCCATCAAGAAAAATCTCAACAACAAGCAGAGATAAGGGTGTGGCTACGCCAAACATCCTACAATCCGCTGCGCAGAGTTTGACAGCCACAGGCTGTCAAATCGTCTCTCCGCATACACAAAAAATAGGCATTAGTTATGCAACAAAGCTGGGGCAACACCATAAGATTAGGATGATTGTCGGGCAAGGTGGCACGGCCATAAACTTACCATAACCAAAGAAAGTTAGTCATGGTTAAAGAAAGTGAAACTAGATGCACCCAACAAGTGATGAGGCACACCAGACACTTGTGCTACACTGTGCAAGACAAGCTAGCTTGTTAAGCAATCACAGCTAAATAAACTCCTTGCTTGCCTCGATAGCTCTCGCAACGAGTTTAGCAATCGTTGGTTCAGCGCAGGTATCACAACGTTCAAAGTGTTTGTTCGCGACAGTGGCTGTCGTTGTTCCGATAGCTATCGTCTGGAAGTTCCTTTGCCAGGCAGCACGACAGTTTTGAAATTTATGCACAAAACCCAATACCGCTGAAGGTGAAGCAAGGCACACGATATGCCTTGTTCGTGCTAGCTCTTCGCACTGCGATGCCAGCAGCTCACGACCATCAGCCCAGCGTGCAGCGATAAGTGTGCGGTAAAGCGTTAGTTGCGTAGCATCGATACCCTGCTGTTGTAAAGTTGCGGTGAAAGGAAAGGCAGGTTTAGCAGCGCTTAACACCATAACTCTAGGTGTGGGTGCAACGCTTTGCTGTGCTGGGGCGCTATTGTCAGCATGCTCAACAGTGCGGGGCAATGTGGCAATCAGTTTAGCACATAACGATGCTGCTGCCGCGACTTGATGAAGCACCACCTTTACCCCAAGTGCGACCAGGGCCGCGTGCGTTGCCTCCCCAAAGCAGTGAAACTGTGCGGTGCGTAAATGATTGTGCCAAGCATGGTTTTGCTCCAAACAGTTTACCGCTTTGACACTGGTAGCAACGACATGCGTGTAAGACGTTGACGGCACGGGTGGCAATTGCGCATGCGACAGTGGCTCAGTAGCAATGCATGGAATACGCAGGACTTTACCTTGATAGTTTGCAAAAAAAACAGCATCATCGTCCCAATCATCAGCAGCCCTTGTCCAAATCAAGGAGGTGTTTCTAATGGCTGGTTTCATTGCTTCTTATCTTTCGCAAGCACCGATGCTTATCCTGCTGGTAGTCATGGCAATTTCATTTCTACTACTAGCAAAATCAGCAGACAAGGCGATAGATTACGCCGTAGCGTTAGCGCAGGCGACGGGCTTGCCGAATGTTGTCATCGGCGCAACAATCGTTAGTCTCGGCACTACCTTCCCCGAAGCAGTTGTTTCGGTGCTTGCAGCAATCAAGGGCAATGCTAGCCTCGCACTTGGCAATGCCGTCGGTTCAATCATTTGTGATACCGCCTTGATCATGGGACTTACCTGTATGATTGGTCAAGTGCCAATCGCTAGCCCAACGATGCGAAGGCGGGGAATTATGCAGTTGTCTGCAGTTTTGTTGTTGGTATTGCTGTGCTTACCGATTGCTGGTGTTGGTAGTTTATCGCAACTGGAGGGGATACTTCTTGTCGTGCTGTTGATCGCTTATCTTGGCTATAGTCTGTATGGCAGCAACGATAAGCAAGACACGCCGACAGCAACAACAGGCAAATGGCTGCATGTTGCCAAACTTGTGGCGATGTTTCCATTGATATATGTGTTTTCCGAGTTGCTGATTGAAGCAAGCAAAGAGTTGGCGCTACGGATGCATATTCCCGATGCGGTGATAGCAGCAACTATCGTCGCCTTCGGCACTTCACTGCCTGAACTGATGACTGCGATAAGCGCGATTCGCCGCAAGGCTTGCGATTTGGCATTGGGCAATATCATCGGTGCGGATATTTTAAATGTGCTGTTCGTCGCAGGTGTTGCCGCAAGTGTTACACCAGCAGGGTTAGCAGCTGATCCTGTTTTTTACACCAAACTATTTCCAGTCATGGTATTATCGGTAGCAATGCTGCAAGGGGGGGTATATTTGGCACATCGCCGTCAACAATGCTACATCAGCAAATCAGTCGGCGTGCTGCTATGCTCCACTTATCTTGGCTACATCGCATTACAGTATCTGTTTTAGTTAGTGTATGAATAGACGTGCCAATCAAGGGAGTGGTGTAGAACGGCTGGACAGCAAAGATGCTGCGGCATACATGCCGTTATTTGCCAGCAGTCTTGCTCGCCGCGGCAAAAGCCCTGCGACTGTATCTGACTACAGCCGTGATGCGAGAAAGTTTATGCAATACCTACAACAGCACCGCCTTGAGCTTGCGTATCTTGATCGTTCAGCGTTGGAGCGCTATTGCCAGCATCTCTATGATGAGCATAACAATTCCAGCAACTCTGTGCGTCGCAAGGTGTTTGGCATCAGGCAGTTCTTTGATTTTCTTTGCGCCAAGCGGGTTATCGCAGCCAATCCGTTTCAAGCCTTTGCTTTGCCTAGATACATTGACAAACCAAATAATGCTTACCGCCAGATTGATTTTGAGAACATCATCGCTTTTCTCCATGCTAACAAACGGCGACGGCAACTAGCGATGCTTTATCTGCTCGCTTACGAGGGCATCAAGGCAAGTGAACTGACGGCACTGCGATGGCAGGATTTTTTGCCAACCAAGCAGGGTGCGGTGTTGAGGATAGGTGGCCCGCGAGCACGAGTCATTGAGTTGCAGCAGGAGACGACAAAGGCATTGTTTGCCTATCGGGGTAAGTTTAGTTCAAGAGGTGCTACGACCAACAAAACAGGGATGATTTTCAGCGGTGTGCGTGGCCCGCAACGTCAGGAACTTACTCGGCATGGTTTGAAGTTTTTGCTGACAAATCTTGCGCAACAGACAGGCAGTGCGCCGATTTCTTGTGAAAAATTGCGCAACCATGCGATTGCTTTTCAGTTTGCCCAAAAGCAATCAGCAGCAGCAGTTATGGCGCATCTCGGTTTGCGACGTGTTGGTAGGATTATCGCTAATCAACAAGTGCCAAAAGGCACTTGTTGATTAGCGAGCAAACAGTCGCTGTTAGGCGTGAGACCCTATGACAACCACACAACAACACACACATTGGATGCGGGTTGCATTGGAGCAGGCAGAGATTGCTGGCGCACAGGGTGAAGTGCCAGTTGGTGCGGTGCTGGTGCTGGAACAGAAGCTTATAGCCGCGGCTGGTAACGCAGTTGAACGCAGCAGGGATGCGACCCAACACGCAGAGTTACGAGTAATCACCCAAGCTAGTGCTAAATTGAGCAGTTGGCGGTTGCTGCGCACCACACTTTACTGCACCCTTGAGCCTTGTGCGATGTGTCTTGCGGCGATCAAGCTTGCTCGCATACCAACCCTAGTCTTTGCCGCCAACGACACCAGCCGCACCATTACCACCATGCCAAGCGTCCATGCTGGGGTATGTGCCGAAGAGAGTAGCGGTTTATTGCGTAAATTTTTCCAAGACCGCCGTCATGCCTGACCAAAGACTTGCCAAGCAAACGATCAACGACCTAGAGACAATCGTCGGTGGCGACAATGTTCGCACCAACCCCGATGACCTAAAAGAATTCGGCAAGGATTGGACAACTATCTACACCCCGAAACCATCGCTTGTCCTGTTGCCTGCCACTAGCAGCGAAGTTTCAGCAATCGTCAAATACTGCGCCAAGCATAACATTAAACTTGTCCCCAGTGGTGGGCGCACAGGGTTAGCAGGCGGTGCGATGGCAACGGCTGGTGAAGTAGTGATCAGTATGCAGCGGCTGAACCGTATCTTGGCACTCGATCACAAAAGTCTCCATGCCGAAGTTGAAGCAGGTGTAACCACCCAAGCTTTACAGATCGCGGCGGCTGAACAGGGGCTGATATTTGCGCTCGATATGGCATCTAAAGGTAGTGCTACTGTTGGTGGCAATATCGCCACTAATGCAGGTGGCACACATTTTGTGCGCTACGGTGGCATGCGTGAGCAGGTGCTGGGATTAGAGGTGGTAGTCGCCGATGGCACAGTCATGCGTTTGAACGGGGCTTTACATAAAAACAATACGGGTTATGCACTACAGCACTTGTTTATCGGTTCAGAGGGCACACTTGGCATTATCACTAAAGCGATCGTTAAGCTCACAAGTAAACCCTTGAACATTACCACGATGTTCCTTGCTTTTGATAATCTCCCTAATGTTTTGAAGACTTTAGCAACTCTGCGTCGGCATGCTGGGGTGCGAGTAAATGTCTTTGAAATTATCGATGCCTCTAGTCTCGACGCAGTTACCCGTATCTTAAGCTTGCCAGCTTTGTTTGCTAAACCATGTCGGTTTGCGGTGCTCCTAGAGCTGGATGGAGATGAAGCTTGGATAGAGGCAGTAATGAATTCTATGTTTAAGTTACAACTTGCGTCAGAGATTTTGCTGGCGCAATCATCTGCGGAACGCCATAAATTTTGGCGTTATCGTGAAGGCATTACGGAAGCGTTAAGCACCTACAAACATGTTTACAAGGGCGATGTGTCAGTGTCTGTCCCGCAGTTAGTGCAATTTATCAACGCTATCGCTGAAGATTTCTACAAGTATGCGCATGATGAGATAGAGATGATGATTTTTGGGCATGTCGGCGACGGCAACCTCCACATCAACTACGTCAGCAACACCAATGAACGGCAGGCATTGTTAGAAAATATCGACCGTCGCATGCATCAGATCGTTGCGGATTTTGACGGCAGTATCAGCGCTGAACATGGTATCGGCTTGCGTAAGAAGGATTACTTAACCTTTAGTCGTAGTGCCAAAGAGATAGAAATGATGCGCCAGATTAAACTCGCCCTCGATCCAAGTGCCATCTTCAACCCTCACAAGATATTTGATTTGGCTTAACCGACCACTAGCCAGCTTTAACTGTGTAAAATGCGTATTTGCGCGTGCCACTGTTCTC
>JAPPIL010000189.1 GCA_028877195.1 Pseudomonadota bacterium | reverse complement strand
ATATGTTTGCGAACAAAAGGGATGGAGGTGCGGAGGAAGGGAACGTTCCTCCGCAAACAAAAACAGTTGCTTATGTAACAAAGCCCCCTCCCTGCCAAACTATTCCTACTTACTCATCGGTCGTAACGCGTAATACTTCGGAAATTGGCACGATACCGTTAATCATTTTTAATATCGCCGCTTGCCGCAAAGTGTGCATTCCTGTCTCTATTCCGACTTTGCGCAGGGCATTGGAATTTTCACCCCTGATAATCGCATTGTATAGGGGTTCACTCATGCTCAACACTTCATGAATTGCGACACGACCCTTTAACCCCAAACCATCGCAGTCCTTACAACCACCCTCCTTGTATATCGTGATTTTGCTGGCTAACTCTTGCCTAATACCAATCTGCATTAGAAACTCTGGGTCAACCTTATCAACCTGTCGGCAAGATTGGCATAGTTTACGCATCAAACGCTGAGCAACAACGCACAGCAATGCACCGACCACATAGTGCGCTGCCACCCCCATGCTGATCAAGCGAGTGATCGTCTCATACGCACTGTTGGTATGCAGAGTGGACATCACCAAGTGCCCAGTTAACGCAGCATTGATCGCGATATTTGCGGTCTCAATATCACGAATCTCACCAAGCATTATCACATCAGGGTCTTGACGGAGGAAGGTGCGCAATGCTCGCGCAAAATCAAGTCCAATCTTTGGTTTAACCTGCACCTGATTGACACCATCAATAGTGTATTCAACTGGATCTTCAACCGTCAAAATGTTTTCAGTCGCCGTATCTCTTGTCTGTAAAGCACTGTAGAGCGTCGTTGTTTTGCCCGAACCAGTCGGCCCCGTAACCAACACCAGCCCCCATGGTTTCAGCACAGCATCACGAAAATTATTCAAATCTTCGCGTTCAAACCCTAAATCCATCATATCCACTGCTAGTGCTGATGAATCCAGCAGACGAAAGACCACCTTCTCACCAAACACAGTCGGCATTGTGCTGACACGGAATTCAATCACATCGTTATCAACTTTGACCGTTAAGTTGCCATCTTGCGGTAGACGAGTTTCTGCGACATCAAGGGAACATAGAATTTTGATACGGGAGACCATCGCATTACGCATGTGTATCTGTGTGCGTAACAATTCAATCAAAATGCCATCGACCCTAATTCTAATACGAACATAATTCTTGTAAGGCTCAACATGTAAATCCGATGCACCACGCTGATAACACTGCGTGATTATCTTATCCACCAACTCAATGACCTTGTTCTCATAGGTAGCGAGCTTGGTTTTAATCGCATAGACTTCCTGTTCGGATTTCTTATCGGCATCCTGCTGTGAAGGCGCACCGCTTTGAAAGGTAATCTTTGACGAATAATACTTGTGTAAAGCAACAGAGATTGCCTTCTCACTGGCAAGGATAAATTTAACATTGTAGCCCGTTGAGAACCGTATCCTATCTGCCGCATGTAAGTTTTTGGGATTGCCCGTCGCAATAATGATATTGTTACCAACTTTATCAACAGGCACGACACGATACGTTTGCGCAAGCCGCGCAGGAAGCACCGATAGCACCGATGACCGCAGACTTGTCTGGGCAAGATTGATCGACTGCACCCTGTAGTATGCCGACATGATTTCTAACATCTTTTTTTCAGGTAACTTATTCAACAGTTCTATCGCCGCAACTAGACTGCGTTTGTTGCTACTTGCTTGGGTTTTGACCGTTTCTATATCTGCTTTGCTTAACCCTTGCTCTGCTAATTTTGCCGCTAAAGCATTTTCCATCTTCTTTGCGTCTCTCCTCGCAGCTAATTCTAAAGACCTACGCCACGAAATTTAAACTCACTAACTTCTCATCGGTAAATTGCTTGTTTTTGTTATCGCTTAAATAATCGCCGTGCCAGTACTTAAAGTTAACGAGGTGATTGCCGAGTGCTGTGGTAGTAGGTATTTACATACACTCCTTTCTTTAAGGATAAATTTCATGTTCTTACGACTGCTGCTAGTAGCCACTGTTTACACAGCAGGAATTGCCTATGCTGACACCGAACCTGATTTTAAAAAATTTTTGCACTACTACGCATCGCATAGCAAAATTTTTGCGGGGCTTGACAGCAAACCCAGCACGGCAAAAAATTTACTGCCGCTTGATCGCCAACAGTCGTTGCTTAAACTTGGGCTGTATCACCTCAATCGCGCCATCAAGCAAGAGGGTGAGCACAAGCATCTACGGCGCTCCTTGCGCGCCGCGGCTGGTTATTTGCAGCAGGCAATGGAGGTAAGCGGTGAGCAGGACATCAAAGCCCAAGCAGTGCTGCATTTAGCAATCACCCAAACACTATTGGGCAATGATACGGCGCGATACTACTATCGTATGGCGCACAAGCTGGCGCGTTCGGAGTTGCGGTATTACGTTAACCTTGCCTATGCCGAGCACTTGTATGCCCAGCAACAATACCGTCAAGCCGAGCGGCGCTACAAAAAATCTGTCGCTTATCGCCAGCATCCATCGTATCCTTATTCAGTTTACAAACTCGCTTGGCTTTACAACCATCTCTCACACACAGGCTATGACAATTATCATCAGAAAGCCGTGAATAGCCTTAAGTTGCTAGTCAGCATCACTGCTAAAGATAGTCGCTTTATCAGTTTGCAGCACGATGCTTTGCGAGCTTTGGCAATGATATGGAGTAATTCTCCTGATGGAGCGTTGATAGCTAAAAGTTATTTTACGACCGCTAAACACAAGCAATACTACTACTTAACGCTGGAGAATAGCGCTCGCAAGTTTGTTAACGCCAAGCGTTTGCAGCAGGCTGTTGATGCCTATAAGACTCTCTTGAGCGAGGGGCTTGATAGTATCGAAAGCCCACGCTACTTACAGGCGATGCTTGATTTGTTGCGTCAAAACAAACGTTACCATGACATGATTTTTTATCTTCGTCGTGCCGAAAAAATTTATTTTAGCAAAAACTCATCGTGGCAAGCGGCAAATGTTTCGCATCCGCAACGCATTTACTGGATGAATTACGTTGAGGATATGATTTACAAGGTTGGCAAGGATTTTTATGCGCTCGGCACGCAGATGAGCGACATCAGTATGTATACGCACGCTCGTCATGCTTTGCTTGAGTATCTGAAAATTTCACACAATGACAAGAACCTCATGCATGCGAAATTTTTGTTAGCAGAAATTTTGTTTGAATTTAAATACTACGATCAAGCTGCGACTTACTACTACGATGTTTTATCAGCGCATACTCTTGATCAAGAGCTGGCGAAGCTCGCGGGTATAAGTGCGATTAAATCTCTTAAGCGGGTGATTTACGAACAGCTTAATATGCTACATGATAGCGAGGATTCAACACGGGTAGCAACCGAGCAACAGCTCAAGAAAATTATTTTATCGTATCTTAACTTGTTCACTGACCAGCATGAGCGGGGTTTATTGCTTGATGTCGCAAGGCTTGAGTTGAAGCATCACAATTTCAATCAAGCGGCACAGCATTTAAAAGCTTTGACTGTCAGACATGGCAAGAGTTTGGCGACTGCGACTGGTTTATCGGAGTATTTATTGGCACTGGAAGGTGGGAAGCGTTGGCAGGAGATTATTGCTTGGGTCGATGAGCAGGATAAGAAGCAGATACAAAGCATGCCTGCGGCGGTTCAGCAGCTTGTCGCTGATAAGTATAAGCTAGCACGGCTTAATCATGGTTTGAACTTGCACAAGGATAAAAAGCACCGCCAAGCAGCAGTGTGGTTGCGAGAGTATCAGAGGCTTTTCCCTGCTGATGACCATGCTGATTATGTAACACTGCTGGCGGCTGATAACTTCTATCAAGTCGGCGACATCAATGCGGCACTTGCCATGTATGGGATGTTAGTTACTGATTATCCAAACTCTGCGTCGTATGCTAAAGCGGTGCGGTCGCTAGCGATGATCAGTGAACGTATCGGTGATTTTGCGACCGCTGCCGAGCACTACTATAGTCTTGGTAAGGGTGGTGAGCAGGATGCGTTGCCGTTGTTAGAGAAGGCGATGCAGATGTTTAGCAATCTTCACATGTATGACAAGGCGGCAACGGTCGCACAGTTGATTGTTCAAAAAAACCAGTCGTTGCCTGCGGGGTTTTATCGGCGGTTATCTGACTTGTATTTTAAGATGGGTCGTTATGATGATGTTTGGAAGTTATATCGGGAACGGTTGGTTTATACGCGGGCGTTGTTCAATCCTGCCTTGATTGATGTTTTCAAAAACCGTGGTGATACAGATAAGATTGCGTTTATGGCAAAGACATTGACGCAACGCGAGCAGACACAGGGTTTAACTGGTGATGAGCAACATCTTCTTGCCAAAATAAAATTCTTGCACAGTCAAATTTTGATTGAGCGCTTTATGTTGTTGGAATTGAGTGATTTAGCAAACCCTGATGATGAGATTAAGGCACTTCAGAGTGAGGTATTGAAGATCGTCGCAGCGACCACCGCGGTAGTTGAGGTGGGCGACCCGCATTACAAGGTAAAGTCTCTTTATGCATTGGGTGAGTTGTATCAGGGCTTTGCTAGCATGATTACGCATGCTTTAGCGCTAACAGGGGAAACGGGTGTGGAATCTGCTGGTGGCGACAATAGTCGGCAGCAAGCGACGGCACTGCTTTTGTTGGAGGAAGCGAGCAAGTATTATCAGGCGAGCTATAGTCAAGCGTTGGCTTCCGAGCAGTTCAATACTGATATGTTGCGGGCTTATGATAAGTTAAGTCAAGTTAATCCGAACAAATACCCTGAAACTATAGAGCAGTATAGTGAACCGCTTTATTTTGCGCATGATTTTTATGTTCATAAGCCGATTGCGGGGTTGATGTGAGGTTTTTTATTTGCGGAGAGACGTTCCCTCTCTCCGCACCTCTCTCCCTTTTGTATACGAGAAGGCGTTCCCCCTTCTCGTGCTCTTCCCCCTATCGTCCTAAAG
>JAPPIL010000209.1 GCA_028877195.1 Pseudomonadota bacterium | reverse complement strand
CCTCAATACTGTTCAGAAGACGCGGCCAAGTAAACTCTGGGCGATAACGAGCATGGGTGCGAGATAAAAAGCGCTGGGCAATTTGTTTCGCACCCGCGTTGAGGTTGGCAATCACTGTCTTTGCTTCCCGCTGACACTCAATGTTCTTCCAATCGATAAGCTGCACCACCCGTTGCTCATGCAACTCATCGTAATTTTCACGACAGTGCTCCGCTAACTCCTCATACATCGTCTGATAACGAGCAGATAATTCCTGCTGGGCACTGGTTAATTTTGCCGAACTATTATTGCGCTTATCAAGCCTGCTCTGGATCTTGCGCTGTAAATACTTGAGGCTATCCTCCTCCTGACGTAGCTGCTCCTCCTGCGTATCCAAATCACTGCTGATAAGATCCAAATCCTCACGCTTGCCAGCAATGCTTTCCTCATGCTCCGCCCGCAAACTAGCAACATCCTGCTCAACACGGATGCGATTTGCCCCCTTGATCGCATCAGCCTCCCGCTGCGATTCAGCTACCACCTCACGATAGCGCAACTTCTCACCATCAAGCATGCGCCTAGGCACATAGAAAAGTAATACCCTAAAAATAAGATAGCCACACACAGCACTGATTGTTAAATATACCAATGGTTCAATCATGTTAGTTTCGTAGCCTCCTAGCTATCCATGCTTCCACATATATCATCGCACAGATATTTTTCTCAACCGCATTGTAAAGCACCGCCCATAGCTGACGATACACATGATGGGCATGTTTTATGGAGGTGCTACTGTGCTAATTAGGGTCGTTGCCATCTGCGCACTGCTGATAACCTGCAAAGAGGACTTAAGTCAGACTTTGCTCACCGATGAGCAGGTCAAGGAAATAAAAAACTCTGGCGCTGGTGCTAGCACCGACATGTTCATCGACGACGAGCTAAATGTGCACATGCGCTTTGCGCATTTCTTGCCGACCGAACCTGGCGAAATCACTGGTGCAACAGTTGAGCTGGAAGCGTATGCGGACATAGAACTGGGAGCACCCAACGCCGATGGGGTTGCCGAACCAATTGCTCCAGATGATGGTGAAATACCGACTGGCAAATGGTTGCGAGTTAACCTCAAAAACGACAACGGCGAACTCTGTAAAGTCGTCATCAAGGGCGAAACTAAATACAAGGATGTCGTTTATCAATTACAACAAGCTGTTGCTGATGAACACACAGCAGCAGGGCTGATCTACTACGCTGATGATCGTATCTGTGTTGACGATCATATCGTGCCGATGCGTGTCTTGAACACCGCCATCAGTGAATATGCCGTCGGCGGCGCTCTGCCTGAACCAGAAATTCAGGCAAGAGTCCATGATTACATGAAAAGGCAAAAAAATTTTTTGGAAGCTAACCAAGAACGCGACGATGTCAAAGAATTTCAGCTGCGTGCCCAAATGTTAGACAGTTATTTTACTTTGCGCAATGCTCTCGGCGATAAAGTTCAACCCCTTGGAGCACCCGATGAGGATGGCTACAACGCAAGAACTTTGCTGCATTCAGTGCTCGGTGCATTTATCTCCGATTCGCACAATGCAATGCCATCGGAAGAAATTCTCCAAGACGATGACTCGGTTGCTTTACAGATGACCAAGCTCGCCATCGCAGGGGCAGTCAGTAGATTTTTGATGTATCAGCTGGTCTTTGATGCCGACGAGTTTGCGGTAGCAAAGTATAGAGAAGACTTCAATGCGATTAATTGGCACGATGACTTGCGGCCTGCGGTTGTAAGTGTTGAGAATAATTTCCCTACCGACACTGATGAGGTCAAAAAATTTAGCAATACTGGAGAGGTAAAGACTGCTCTTGATAGTCGCATCAATTATATGAATCAATTCATGCGCCATAAAATGAAGGGTGGAGACAGCTGTGAGCAGCATGTAGAGGAGTTGTATCAAGGTTTACAACACCCAGAGATTTATGCGGCGACGCTTGCTGAAGCTGATGCAGGCTTTTCTCTCGAAAATTTTGAGCAAAAGGTCAGTGAGCACGAAGGTATTCTACTGATGACAACCAAAGCACTGGGTATTACCAAGCTCGGTAAAGCATGCGACACACTTAATGCAGGCGATAGTTTGGATACGGTCAGCAAAGATGAAGATATTCAAACTATCGTTACTGACGTAAAGCAGAAGGTGCTTGAAAATTTAGAGGAGCTAAACAACGAATATAGCAAAGGTGTCAACAAGAAAGAATATCTGCCTAACTTGATTGCGTCGCACATGTTTGCTTTGCCGCCTGTGCTTACCTTTTCTAAGCATGACATGAGTGCAGTGGTTGCACCACTCGTGGCCGCAGATGAAAAATTCACCAAGAAGGAGAAGAGCGATAGATTCTGGTCGGGTTTCACAAACATCCTTGGTTGGGTCGTAGGTATACTGGGGATTATCGCACTGGTGTCTTTCCTTTTCCCGCCCGCAATGCCGATAGTAGCAGGTTTGGCTTCGGTAGCTTCACTGCTATCACTGGCAGGCACGGCAATTCTTGTTCCCACCTACACGACTGACTACTTCAAAGAACGCAGTGAGTATCGTTCATTAGAACGCAGTATCTTATCGGGTAGCAGTAAAGAGTATAGTGAACAAATACAACACTTGGCAGAATTTCGTGCAGCACGCAACGAAGCTCTTATCTATGGCGCAACAATCGCAGTAGCAGCTGTGCCAGTAACGCGTTTGGTGAAAAATCCCCGCGACGTTCCGCGCCCAACACTGGCAGGAACTAAAGAGGCACTAGGCAAGGTTTGGGGGCAAGGGACACGACCATTCAAGTGGGCAGGTCGCACCATTCGGCATCCGATCAAAGCAGTCAAGAGAATTCCCAATAATGCTAGCAGGCAGTGGGAAAATATCAAGAATGGATTAGCTAATGCCAGGAGCAAGGCACAAGGATTAAGGAGCAAGAAAATCAAGAGCACTGATGCTGTCGCTGCCAAACGTAGTATTTCCAAGTGGTTTACGGATAGCACGAAGAGCATCAGGGAAGGTGTTGGGGCTGCATGGAAGAATAACCTTGTGGCTTGGCGAAGTGATGATAGTTGGAAAATATTGCAAAAAGCGAAGAAGGCAAACAAGGAATTGTTTAAAGATGTGAAGTTTGGAATCAAGTTCAACGAGAATGGAAGCGTATTAAGAATCAATAACCGCGGCAGCTCTACAAAGGTAGACATTCTTCAAAAGCTTAAGCAAGCAGGATTTTCTGATTCCCAACAGATTATATGGGTAGGCACATAAATCATTCTCAAACTGACAAGGACTCGTTTGTCTTCCTTCCGAAGGCAAACAAGTCCTTGTCAGTTTGAACGGGTGCTGATAAATTTACCCTGCTCTATTGATCAGTTGGTAGCATGTTTTGATCCGTCTCCTGTTGTGTTTGGTATCTGTAGTTCACGTTGCTGCTACTGACACGACTACTAACAAACCTACGACCAGCAAACCTACAACGAAGAACAAGCAAGCACATAGCAAGTCATCTACTAAAGATGGTCTAGGTCGCACGACTTATGATTTTTGTGCGGTCTGCCATGGTGAGACGGGTGAGGGGAAACCAAACATCGGCGCACCGCAGATTGCCTCACTGTCAAGCTGGTATGTTAAGGAACAGTTGCTGAAGTTTCGTAGTGGGGTGCGTGGCACGCATCCGCGGGATGTCGCGGGTATGCGTATGCGGCCGATGGCGCGCTACCTGCAATCTGATGCCCAGATAGATGCGGTATCGGAGTATGTTGCCCAGTTGCGCAGCGCGAGACCAGCGACGACGTTAACTGGTAGTTGGGTCAAGGGTCAGGTCAAGTATCAGTTGTGTATGGCTTGTCATGGTGCGGACGGCAAGGGCAATGAGGCGTTGAAAGCACCGTCGTTGGTTGGGCGTAGCGACTGGTATTTGCTGTTACAATTACAGAACTACAAGACAGGTGTGCGCGGAGCGAGTCTTGACGATCCTGTGGGTATGAGCATGCGTCCGATAACTTTGACTCTATCAGAGCAGGACATGAAAGATGTAGTTGTTTATATTTCGGGTTTGCGATGATAAGTGTCGACCGTTTAGCTTGGGTGATTTTCTTTATTATTTTTATCTGTTGCTTACTATATGCGTTGGTCGTTTACTTTTTCATTTTGTAGGTTGAGATGAGCGCAATCATAGAACAGGCATCGTCGTTTGCCAGTGAGATAGACAACCTGATACTGCTGATTCTTGTGCTTGGTGGTTTCTGGTTTTTGGTTGCGGAGATTGTGCTGTTTGTCTTTATCTTCAAGTTTAGGCGCAGTAAAAATCGCAAAGCCAAGTATATCAGTGGCACGCGCAAAGAGGAGAAGCGTTGGTTGAATTGGCCGCACTACATGATAATTGTATGTGATTTGGTGATAATTTTCTTTGCGATCAAGGTTTGGTATGACATTAAGCAGCATCTTCCGCCTGCGCAAGAGGTGGTGCGGGTAGTTGGTCGGCAGTGGTCATGGCAGTTTGTGCATCCTGGGTTAGATAAACAACTTGGCACTGACGATGATGTTGAGACGGTAGATGAGTTGCGGTTGAAGGTTGATACACTTTATCATTTCAAGCTTGAATCGCGTGATGTGTTGCATAGTTTTTCTGTGCCTGTGTTTCGTCTGAAGCAGGATGCGGTGCCTGGGCGGGTGTTTACTGGTTGGTTTGAACCGACCAAGACGGGCACATACGATATTCAGTGTGCGGAGATGTGTGGTATGGGGCATGGCATGATGCATGCACGACTGGTGATAGAGACAGAAGAGGAACATGACAAGTGGTTAGAGGGGCGAGCAAAAAGTTTGGGTGGTTGAGCATGATTGTTGATCGCTCATGCGTAAGTCTGGCACAGGCTACCGTATGAAGGCAGCCACAGATGTTTGCTATCACACAGCACTATGTTTAGTCGTAAGACATATGTTGGCACCATCAGAGGCGGAAAAAAATATTTATGAGACGAGTGTTAGCG
>JAPPIL010000207.1 GCA_028877195.1 Pseudomonadota bacterium | reverse complement strand
ACACCATTGCCAAAGAAAAATCTTTAGAATTCCTGTCTCGCAAAGCCATTATCCCGAAGTACGGCTTCCCTGTTGATGTTGTTGAGCTAGACACTCGTTTTAGAGATAAAAACAGGAGTGGTGTCATACTTCAACGCGACTTGTCCCAAGCCATTGGCGAATATGCCCCTGGCGGTAAGGTTGTCGCTAATAAGCTGGAATGGGAGTCATGCGGAATAAAATTGGTGGACGGCAAAGAATTACACATCCAATACTACCAGTACGACGATGCTCGCAATTTCAATCAGTGGAACGAAGGTGACGCAGATAAACCCGATAAAGCTATAAAGTATCTTATCCCAAAGTTTGGTTTCGTAACACCGCTGTTCAAGAAACCCAAGCCACCAGCCAGACGAGCGCAGCGTTTGTATACAACACGTCCGTTTTTCTTGAAGCCTAAAGAAGATAATAAAATCGAAACAAAAAAAATCTTTGGTGTGCAGGTTACTGCCCCTCATCCAGGCATATTAGTCATTCTTTGTGAGGGTAAAAACAAGAGTGGCTTTTATATCTGCCGTTCCTGTGGAACACACGCTACAGTGCGAAAAAACAAGCACAACTCTCCGAATGAATCAGATTGTGAAGGAACGATGGAACGCTTCTCACTTGGTCACGAGATGGTTACTGACGTAGTGCGCTTGCAATTTCCTCAACTCTGTGACGAGTGGCGCACCTATTCTGTTGCGTATGCTGTTTTATTAGGTGCTTCGGAAACACTAAATGTTCCTGCCAATGATTTAAATGTGACCATAACTGGAGGGGCAGCCCCTGATGAAACCGCTATCGTGCTTTATGATAATGTGCCAGGTGGTGCAGGTCTAGTGGAACAGTTGGTGGATAAAGAGGTATTCGGCAAAGTAATCAACAACGCAATAAACAGAGTTAGTGGCAACTGTGGGTGTGATTCAAGCTGCTACGGCTGTCTACGCAGTTACCGTAATCAATTTGCACACCCTTATCTAGATAGAAATAGGGCACTAGAAGCCCTCAAAGCTACAGAAAATAATGATTACTAACAAGACACCTGCTTTTTCGCTCTTTTGCTTACAGCCATCATGCTGTGCAGGAATAATAGCAATACCTTCGTCAGGTAAGTGTGTTGTTTAGACGAGAGCTAAATCTGTCACCTGACCACTGGATGCTTCCTCATGCGTTGAGAGTTAGCCCGATTGATCTCCCCCCCTCCCCCCCCCATTGTATCGTTCAACTACGCGATTAGCTCCATCATGTTAATCCCATGTTTAGCTCCTAAAAACTTCTTTGGTGATAGCATACCTAAAGCGCTGTTCAGCAGCGTCACCAGTGACAGTTAAGGCCTACTTACACGACAACGATAGAATTGAATTAGTGCCAACAGCAGTAATCCACCTGCTATAGGTACGATAATAGGGCAAACAATCTTACAGTAAATAAAAGAATCAGTTAGCAAGAACCAAGAACAGAATTCAGTTAGTTTCGGAAATATTGGTTCGAATATTGTCCCGATAGCAATCACAATGGTTGCCCACATTAGCCATTGGCTAATTTCAGTTTGCTTCAAACTAATTTTTGTTTGCTCTTTGTCAGCCTTGACTGCATCAGACCGATCATCAGCTATTTGTTTTAGAATTTTTTCGATTTCAGGATCTTGATGATTCTTATCTACCTTCACCTGCTTTTCCTTATCTTTTTTTGCTTTAAAAAAAATGGGGATTAAACTGGTCAGATATATTGCAAGCTGCTCTGTGAGTAGTTGTTTGCCTTTTGCGTCTTCGGTTGAAATTTGCTCGTAGTAGTCTTGAGCATGGGCTAGTATTTTTCTAACGGTGTATCCTTTAGAATAAACTTGGTCGAGGTTTGTCTTTCCAAGCTTATCAATATGCTCCTTCATCCACGTGGTAATAATATTTTCTGCCTCTGGCGGAAGACCTTGCCACCAAGATCTTAATAATTCCCACCCACCAACAGCTGGCTGTAATTTTGATTCGATAGAGGATTTGACTCTCTCTAACGCTGGGTTTTTGTCACAGAGGAGCAGTATCTTAAAAGTCGCTACCATCAATTGTTCAATGGCAACTGCATTGCTGCCCCCCGCCTCTGCAAGATCCCCTGATGAAGGCGAACAGACTTCCGCAGCATACGATTTTGCCTGTTCTAGAATATCTACGTGCTTGTGCCTGTCTGAGCTAGCTGGAAGTTCTAGTTTTTCTGCCTCTTTTATAAGCCAACTAGCGATGTTTTTTTGATCTTCAAGAGAGTGATCTCGCCAAATCGTTATTAATGTATCCCAAGGCCAATGCAACGTCCCAACCTCACTTTTTGTTCAATAATGTTTAGTTCCATCAGAATAACCTCGACAACCAGATTGATATTGCCTGTAGCTACGATATTGCTTATTGTTTTTGATAATCTCATCAAGGTGGTTGCCCTTAAACTGCACTACTTTGACGCTGCCCTTAGCCTATGAACATCAGTAGAACAGGAAACTATGCTCAAAGCTGGACAAGTTACATCTTGTCAACGACACGCTTGGCTTGCCTAACTAGCTCTGCAGTTGGCGGTAGTGGTATATCCTGATGTTTGTTAAAGCCAGTAGCGTTGTTAGCAAAGATTGCTGTGCAAGCATGAAGCAAAATCTGTGCTCTTGCATCATCATCGCCTGTTCCTTCTAATAGCGCAGGAAAAGTTAAGAGCGATCTGGCCTTGTGCTCATTCACAATCTCATTATGTTTTTCGGTGTAGTAATTTTTACTACAAAAACCTATGGCGTAAACCCAACCAACAATCACAAGTGCACAAGCTATTTCAGGATATTCAAGTTTGAACGTATTCTCTTGTTTTAAAAAGATAAAAGCAACAAGAGCGACAACAATAAAAATACCCAGTGCAACAAGTAGTCGAACGACTCTACCAAACCACTTTTGAGCATTACTTACATGCTCTTTGGCGGCATTTCGATGATGGTCAGCATTTGGTTGTGCTCCTGACTTAGCAGAAACTGTTCTAATAGCACTTAAGGCTTCATCACTCTGCTCTTTTGCCTTCTTTACCGCAGCAAGCTCTTGGCTAGCTTCGTTTACAATTTTTTTAAAATCTTCCTCACTGCGTTGTGAAAAACTAACAACATGCTGCACCGCCTCAAAAAAATCACCGTACTGTTGTTCTACGCTTCTAACTATTTCTTCCCTTCTACTGGCGGTGCTACCGCTATCCCCTGTCTCATCAAGTGACTTCGCTTGCTCAAATAAATTTTTATATTTTTTTATGTATTGGTATATTCGATCAAGGTAGTTGTCAGGGAACATATCTAGATCGCAGTCGTTTATCTTTTCTATTAACTTAAATGCCTTGTCAAACTGGCTTTTGCCGTAATTCTCAAAGGTGGACTCTTGAAATATTTTCTTGCTGTATATCTCAGGGCGGTAGACATTGATAATTTCATCTATCAGTGTGCGTAGCGTTTGTACTCTTTCAGAACTCGTCATTCAAATCACCTCCTAAGGAAAATGTTGCTATTGCCAACACACGCCATCAATTTTGCGTCATCAGATCCTGTGCCCAGTTAACATACAAAATAATCAGGCAGTCCCCAAATTAACCCTTGACGAGGGTATGCACAACCAATACCCTGCGTCAAACTGATCGCAAGACATCAAGACATAGGGAGGGGATCTATGTAACAAAGTAGGAGTATGCTATGGCAACAACCGCTAAGAACTTGGGCACTAACCAGTTTCGCATCACGGCAGAAGGCACACCGAAAACCTACCATATGTTCATGGAGTATCCTGTCGAAGTGACAGAATGCTGGGCTAATATCTGTGAGAGACGAGAGATCAGTGCAGGAGTCAAGAGCGGTGTCGGTGAAATTCTTGAAGAGTCGCTCTTTAAGTTGATCGGCGATGCGTTCCTAGCAGACGGTGCAGCAGTGAAAGACTTGGATTCACCGTCTGGCATGGAGCCGATGCTGGGTGCATTGCAATCTGACAGCTTGCCAAAGATAGATCAGACATAGGTAGCATCATTGAAAGTTAGATACATTGCCCATCTTGCCGAAGAGCAAGGCGCAGACAACATATCAGGCGGACATGCGACCTCTGGTGTCATGCCTATGATCGTTGCCCTGAAAGCCAAAGAGATGCTCATCAAGGCAGCGGAGATGATGCTGTCTTCGGGAAAACTCGTTGGCTGCGACGACGTGTGTCATGTTAGAATGTCGGCATTGTTTCAAATAGATAACGTTCAGAAGGAGAATTAGTCGTGAAAATTATAGTAGTATTAGCTTGTTTGACTCTGGGTTCAGCTGCTTTATCTGATGGGCATGGCGGTGTGTTTGCTAATCCTCGTGTTAGTGATGAGCGCGGGGGCGTAATTAAAATCAATTTATAGGCACAATATCAGGCTTGGCGTTTCATCCAAGTCTGATGTCATCTTGCTTTATCTTATTATGATTGAAGGTAAATGAACCTAATTGTGGCTTGTTGCTAGCGGTTTAAATAAAAAAGAATAAGCACATCCCTAGTTTATTGTTTAGTGTCAAAAAACTGTAGATTACTGATAGCTCTTAAGAGCTGCATTAGCCTGTTTGTTTGAGGTGGTGGATAGCCGCCCCACTTACTTGAGCCAACCACACAGAATTGTTGCTTGCCATGCAAGAAGCGCTGGACTAACCATGTCTCCTCCTCTTAAAGACAGTTCTAGCTATGGCTGCCAGCTTAATGTCAACATTTAACCTGATGAATAGATATGTCATCGCAAAGGTAGCAATGGCGACAAGCAGATACTCATCTATATGACTATGTCTACCCATCCACCAATGTACAAACCATGAGAATGGCGTTAGCGCTGTGTTTATGATTAACCAGAATGTTGTCATCGCTACTAGATAGCACGATTCTTAAGTTTCCAAAAGGAAGGATACGGGTTGGTGATTTTCACTCTCACTTTTTTATGGGGTGGCAAATCGCTGAACAAAACCCAAAACTCGTCATGAGAACTTT
>JAPPIL010000204.1 GCA_028877195.1 Pseudomonadota bacterium | reverse complement strand
CCACCGCCATGCCTGTGCTGTGTCTACTGATTTACGTGAAGGAGCAAAGCAGAGTATTGAGATATTGGTCAACGAATTTATTCACCAAAAGAGAGAAGCACGGCAGAAGTATCTCAACGAGAACGCACAGCTGTACGCACGTGAACTGACGCATGATGCCTTGTATTATGTCTATCGTTTGATTTTCTTGCTTTATCTCGAAGCTCGTCCTGATGAAAGCGTCTTATTACCACTTAAGTCTCCGACCTATAAGCAAGGCTATAGCATTGATAAACTACTGGAAACTGTCTTTTATGATATGCAAGAGGGAGATATTGATTACAATGGTTATTTTCTCAGCGAAAGCCTCAATCGCATCTTTGCTCTTGTCTATCATGGTTTAACGCCAAAATCTTATGACCAAACAGGTTTTGTCGTCCATAGGCTTAAGTCAGAGCTATTCGATCCAGAAAAAATAAGGCATCTCGACACGATAAAGCTACGTAATGGCAAGCTACAAAAGATATTGCAAGCCTTGACCTTGAGCAAACCCAAAAACAAAAAAGAAAAACGTGGACGGGTAAGCTATGCCACGCTCGGCATCAATCAACTCGGAGCAGCTTATGAAGGTTTGCTGTCCTATACAGGCTTCTTTGCGCAACGCGATCTCTATCGTACCAAACCTGCCAAAGTAAAACAAAAAGATGTCGCTAAAGAAGAAGAGAATACCTTTTATGCAAAAGACAAAATTATAGAAAAATACAGCAGCACCGAGGTAGATAAAAAATATCGTCTCACTGAAGATAACTTTGTGCTCGACGAGGAAGGAGAGCAACTTATCAACAAAAGAGGCTCGTTCGTCTATCGTTTAGCAGGCAAGGATAGGCAGTTGTCTGCCAGTTATTACACCCCTGAAGAGTTGACACAGTGTGTCGTCAAGTATGCCTTAAACGCTCTTTACGAAGATAAGCAGCATGTAGATGATTTATGGCAAGTAAAAATTTTAGAGCCAGCTATGGGTTCAGGCGCGTTTTTGATCGAGGCCGTCAATCAATTGGCAGAAAAAATATTTAAGCTAGAAAAGCCCGACAACGGTATGCCTGCCGATCAGAAACGAAAAAGACTGTTTGAAATTAAACATCAATTAATTGCTAACAACGTCTATGGTGTAGACTTGAACCCTACCGCGGTCGAGCTAGCGCGCTTCTCGCTGTGGCTTAACTGTATCAACAGCGGCATGCCTCCGCCGCAACTCACTAACCTCAAAGTCGGCAATAGCTTAACAGGTGGTTGGTTGACTAAAAACAAGGATGGTATCTACAACTGGTTGTTGATTGACAAGAGCTGGGGCAAGTATGGCAAGCAGTTAGAAACTTATGATGCTGAGGCACACAAGGAACTGAAACAGTTTGGCAGCAAGCTATACAGGTCAAAGCTCAGTAACAACGATAAGCGGTTAGGGCAAGTGCAGGCACAGGCAACAGCAATGCTGCAAGCATTTAAGCAAGATTACCAGACAGGACATGCTCAACTAACTAAATGCCTCAACCTCTGGTGCAGTGCGTTTTTTATTAACCACAATGCCTTAGGTTTTTTTCCAGCCACGCACCATGATTATCTATCTTGTATACAAAAAATTTTGCACAACAAGACACTTGATGAGCAATTGGAAAATTTTATCGACGAGACAACACAACACCAAAAATTTTTTCACTGGCAACTCGAATTTCCACAGACCATGTTCAACGGTGGCTTTGATCTCATTCTCGGCAACCCGCCGTGGGTAAAGGCACAGTGGGAAGACGTTACGCAAATCAGTGACTATCATGCCATCCCCGCGGTGAAAGCATTGAATGCTGCGGCAACACGGGTGTTTGCTAAACAAGAGTTAGATACTGACACCAAGCAGGTATTGGCACAGGAATATATCAATATCGAAGGCTACAGCAAACTGCTGGAGAGTGATTTTTACCAGCTGCTTAAAGGTGTCGCCAATAACAGCTACAAGAGTTTTACTGCACTGGCACTGCATCTGCTATCTCTCACGGGCGTAACTGGCTATCTACATCCCGATGGACTGCTGGAAGATGATAAAGCCACAGAGATAAGAGGTAAACTGTATGAGAAGATGCGGTATCATTTTCAATTTCAAAATGAAATGAGGCTGTTTGATGAAATACATCACTGCACCACATTCAGCATCAATATCCTCCAAAACAAATCTAATCACATAAACTTTCAACATATCGGCAATCTCTTCACGCCGAGCACTATCACTGCCTGCCATCAAGATCGTGAGCAAAAGACAGCACAAGCAGTGCCAATGATCAAGGATGAGCAGGGCAAGCTCGATACACGTGGTCATCGCGAGCGTATTATCAGCATTACTGAGCGAGAGATAGAGCTGTTCGGTAAGTTCTTAAATACTGACAGCAGTGCACCGCCGTTTTTGAATTTACATAGTCAGGGATTGTTTAAGTTTATCAAAAAAATTGCTGCGGCTCACATGACAGTGGGTGAATGGCTCAAGGGTGAGCAGAACTATTGCGGTTCATCTATGTTTCATGAAACAGGAGATCAAGATAAGGGCAATATCATTGCTGACAATCGCGATCCTGCTGGTATTGAGCAGTTGGTTTTATCAGGCCCGCACATCAATACAGGCTGCCCCCTTGCTCAGGAGACAATGACAAACTACAAGTCAAGCTCTTCTTACGAGGCACTCAACCTCAACACCATCAGCGATGACTTCATACCACGCGCCCGCTATCAGTTGGCCACAACACCTGCACAGATAGATGCGACGATGCCTAAGCTGCAAGGGCAACCGCATCGTAGTTTTTATCGTCTTGCGACACGCATGTATGTTAACCCATCTAACGAGCGATGCATGTTCACCTGCATGCTTCCAAGAGAAGCTAGTCACATCTATACAATCGTTAGTTTTGCTGTCATTGATTTAAATAAATTGCTAGTTATTGGTGGTATCTCTGCTTCGCTAATCATTGATGCACTGCAAAGACTGACGAATAGCATACATTTCCTTGAAACCGACTTCGCTAAACTACCCCTCGGCGATACATGCTACTTTGCCTCTATTGCCCGCCGTTTCATGTCCCTCAACGGCTTGACTATTTATTACGACGAGCTGTGGCAAGCAACGGGAAGGCTTAAGAAAAAAGACAGTCTGCTCTGTGGTCGCAAACTTTACGGATATGGAGAAGATTATCAACGCAATGCCGCCCTACGTAACCCCGACGAACGCAAGCAAGCCTTGCTTGAAATCGACGTGCTGACCGCACTATCTTTTGGTTTGAGCATAGAGGAACTGAGACAAGTGTATGAGATACTGTTTCCTGTATTAGCTAAGTATGATCGGCAGAACGGTTTTGATCGTAAAGGCAAAATGCACGAGGCGTATGTGTTCTTTCAACAAAGGGGGTGGTAATGAAGCACAACCTCATACCACTCAGCCTCGCCCACGAAGTAAAAGAAAACATTCTCGGTTACCTAAATACCACCTACAATATCCATAACCGCACCTTCAACACCGCACTACAAAAATTTTTACAACAAAACCTCTGCCACCCCCCATACATCGACATCAAACTCCCATTCAAACAAGCTGATAACAATGATACAGGTCTCGACTTATCCCTACCCTTCACGCCGTTTGTCCATCAGACACAAGCAATGCAACGACTAACCAGCAAAAATAAATTACCTGATAACACCATCATCGTTACAGGCACAGGTTCTGGCAAATCCGAATGCTTTTTCGTGCCCATCATCGACCACTGTTTACGTGAACGGCACACAGCAGGCATCAAGGCCATACTCATCTATCCTATGAACGCCCTCGCTAACGACCAAGCTAGCCGCATCGTCGAGTTTTTATTCAATAACCAAGCCATCACGCCCGATAGCAACAAACTACCACTCGTCTCAGTTGGTATGCTTATCGGTGATACACGTGATCGCAGCGGTCGCAGCGGTCGCAGCAAAGTTATGCACAAAACCTATCAAGACGGCAAAGAAACCTACCATATCATTGACGACCGTAACACAATGATAGCTAACCCTCCCGATATTCTCCTGACCAACTACAAGATGCTCGATTATCTGCTAATGAAACCTGAATTTGCTAACCTCTGGCAACAACCTGCTACCCTGCAATACCTTGTGTTGGACGAAATGCATACCTATGACGGTGCGCAAGGTGCTGACGTTGCCTTTCTTATTCGCCGTCTCAAAGCCAAGCTCAATCTCAAACGAAGTGAGGCAAAGAACAAGCTTGCTCGCTCTTTCCGAACAAGTGCAGAGTCTATCGACCGTAGGTCGATGAACCTCAATAACATCACCTGTGTTGGCACTTCCGCCACCCTCGTCAGCAACACCGATAGCCAGACAACACTAACCGTCTTTGCCGAAAAACTTTTCGGGGAAAAATTTACTCATGGCAGTATCATCACCGAAACATGTCAAACAGTAGATGAAGTTTTTCAAAACATCGACAACAACCTAACCACTATCCCACCTGATACCGAAGCACTAGACTATCGCCAATACAAGACACTGGCAGAATATCTGCAAGCTCAAACAACGCTGTGGTTTGCAAATACAACTATCAATGACAATACCGAACTTGCCCAATACATACAACGCCACACACTTACCTATGTGCTTATCAAAATTTTTGCTGAAATTGACAAACCTCTTACAGAACAACAACTGCTGAAAAATTTATCAGACAAAAGACATCAACTCTCAAGTGCACAACTTGCTAGCTATCTTGCCCTTCTCGTGCACACACCCCTCTATCATGTGCGAGTGCAATTGTGGCTGCGAGAACTGCGGCGTTTACTCGTATCTCTAGATAACGACAAGCCACAGTTTGTTTGGCAAGAAGACATAGATGAAAACAAAACCCAAGCTCACCTGCCACCCGTCTTTTGCGAAGAATGCGGCGAGGTTGGTTATCTCTGTGCTAGGGCGTGTCGCCATTTCGCTTAACAAATGTTTGCATGGAGTAATGAGTTTTA
>JAPPIL010000148.1 GCA_028877195.1 Pseudomonadota bacterium | reverse complement strand
GCTATGCATCGATGGTGCTCGGCGATCTCGGTGCCCAAGTCTACAAAATTGAAAGTAAAACTCACCCCGACCTCCTCAAGAGCATGCAGCCACAGGTCTCGCAAGGGGTAAGCACTTGGTATCAAGCTCTCAATCGCAACAAGAGCATCATTCCTCTCGACCTCAAAGACCCACAAGACCATGCACGAGCTCTTGAGTTAGTGCGCAAAGCAGACATCTTGTTAGAAGGCTTTCGCCCTAAAGTCATGGAGAGATTAGGGCTTGGTTATCAACAGTTGCGAAAAATAAAACCCGATTTGATCTACTGCTCAATCAGTGGTTACGGTCAACAAACGACACGAGCAGGACATGATATAAATTTTATCGCCTTGAGTGG
Organism: Pseudomonadota bacterium; assembly: GCA_028877195.1. Lineage (GTDB taxonomy): Bacteria > Bdellovibrionota_B > Oligoflexia > Oligoflexales > JAPPIL01 > JAPPIL01. The sequence goes on along the minus strand of JAPPIL010000148.1, from coordinate 4,648 downwards.
TCTAAACTCTTTCAGTGGTGCGGCAAACACACCGCCGCCACTATCGGGCATGCAAATCGCTGATGTCGGTGCAGGCTCACTCTACGCGGTCGTCGGTATCTTGACGGCACTGTGGCATCGGCAACAGACAGGCGAAGGACAATACCTTGATGTCGCATTACTTGATACTACTATCGCACTTGCCACGGCACCGTTATCTAAATTTTTAGCGGCATCTACCTTGCCTCAACAGGGAGATGACATCCTCAACGGTGGTTCGATATACGGCTATTACGAGACACAAGATGGGCGTTACATCAGCGTCGGTTCACTAGAGGAAAAATTTCGCCGCCAACTAGCAACTTGTCTTGGCTTACCACAGCTAGGTCTGCAGGATAGGGAGGTGTTACAGCAGAAATTCAAAAGCAAGACATTCGCCAGTTGGCGCAAAATTTTTGCTGATCAGGACTGCTGTGTTGAGCCGAGTTTGAATTGTGCGGAGACCTTTGCTCTCCAGCATTGTCAAGATCGTGGGCTGGTAGTTGCCGTGCCCACTAATGTTAGTAATGATACCCAACCGCAAGTCGCACACCCAGTGCGCTACTCAACGATCAAACCACAATACAAACACACAGGAGGAACTATTGTCTGACAATGAAGCTTATATCTACGATTGGGTGCGAACACCCCGTGGGCGCGGCAAAAGCGATGGCGCTCTGCACCCGTTGAAACCAATAGAGTTGCTCAAACAGTTACTCATTGCTCTCCAACAACGCACGCAGGTGGATACCAAACTAATAGATGATGTCATACTGGGTTGTGTTACCGCCGTCGGTGATCAGGGGGCAAATATCGCACGCTCGGCACTGCTGTTTGCTGGTTGGCAACAAGGCACGGCGGGATTTACCCTTAACCGCTTTTGTGCATCGGGACTTGAGACATGCAATATCGCGGCGGCAAAAATTATGTCTGGTTTTGAACAGGCGATCGTCGCAGGTGGTGTTGAGTCAATGTCTCGGCATCCGATCTGCGAAGATGGGGGAAGTTGGTATATTGACCCTGAAGTGAATCGTGAGCTTTTGTTTGTGCCGCAAGGCATATCAGCGGACATCATCGCCACCTTGGAAAATTTTTCTCGCCATGAGCTTGATAGTTACGCTTGCGATTCACATCACCGTGCCCAGCATGCGACAGTAGAAGGATACTTCAAACGCTCGCTTGTGCCTTGCTATGACCGCAACGGCGAGCTGTTATTGGACAAAGACGAGACCGTGCGTGCGACTTGTTCAATCGCCACGATGTCCAACCTTAAACCATCGTTTGCGGCGATGTCTAATCTTGGATTCATCTCGCATGTGCAAACGCGATATCCCCAGCTTGATCAAATTCAACACCTGCACCATGCGGGTAATTCATCAGGCATAGTTGATGGTGCGGCGCTGATGTTGATTGGAAGTCGCAAGTTTGGGGAGGCAAGTGGACTCAAGCCGCGTGCTCGGATCATTAGCATGGCATCGGTCGGTTCAGAGCCAGTCATTATGCTGACAGGCAATGCCGCCGCTTCACGCAAAGCGTTGGCAAACATCAATCTCCAACCGCAAGACATCGATTTATACGAGGTCAATGAAGCTTTTGCCGCCGTTGCTTTACAGTATTTACGGACAATGGCAATCGACACTGAACAAACGAATGTCAATGGTGGTGCGATCGCGTTAGGGCATCCACTCGGTGCGACAGGGACGATGGTGTTAGGGACATTGTTGGATGAACTGGAGCGACGTGAATTAGCACGTGGTCTTGCGACTTTCTGTGCAGGTGCAGGGATGGCGACTACTACGATTATTGAAAGGGTTTAGCTTTGGAATTTACAATCTCAACAACAGGCAACTGTCTGGTGCTACTACTACCGTATGCGAAGGTAGATGCCGACTATCTGCGAGCTTTTAGTCAAGCAGTGCAGCGCTTGGCCGATGAAGACAAGGATGATAGTAAAGATGCGATTATCATCACACCACACACAGAAGAATTACCTGTAAGCTTTACGGCAAACTTCTGCCTGTCGCCGAATTTTTTTGCGATGAGTGAACAGTTTGCCAAAGACCTCTACACGCTTGAACATTTGCAACTGCCTGTTATTGCTAGCTGTCCAACAGGAGCTTCGGGGTTCGGGTTGGAAATTATGTTGAGTTGTCGTTACCGCAGCACAAGCACGTCAGGGAGGTTTGCTTTTCCTGAAGTTCAACAAGGGTTGATGCCTGCGCATGGTGGCATGCAGCGTTTACTGCGACTTGCTGGTCTGGAGAAAGCATTGACTTGGTTGACTACGGGCAAGAGCATTGATGCTTCAGAGGCGCGATCTGCGGGCATCGTTCAAATGATTGCTGATGACAGCCCAGAGGAAGTTGCGATCAAATTTACTGACCGTGTGCCAGCCAAACAAGATTGGGAAGAGCCTGATTGGAATTGGCAAGTAGACCCGAACAGCATGGCAATCAAAAAAATTTTGACGATTACTCCTGCTATGGTGCGCAAAAAAACAGCGGGCATTTATCCTGCCGCCGATATTATTTGCTCCTGCCTCTATGAGGGCACAAAGCTTGATTTTGTTGCGGCCGTCGCTAACGACCAGCGTTGGTTGCGCAAACTTTACTCACATAAGGAGACAACCAACATTCTCAAAGTTATGGTGGCAAAAGAAGAGATTGACCAGCGTGCTGCTGATAAGATCAAGAATTTACCACAACGGGTTGGGATTGTCGGTGCTGGCATGATGGGTGCGGGTATCGCGGTTGTGTCGCTGTGTGCTGGCTTCAGGGTTGTGCTTTACGACGTTGATGCGGAAAAAATAAATGCGTTCCATGGGCGTTTGAAAACACATCTTGCTCGCAGCAGTTACAGTCAGAAGCAATGCGATGATATTATCGCTAGGGTTGCAACCGTAAATAGTTGGGAAGCTTTTTCTACTTGTCAGCTGGTGATTGAGGCTGTTTATGAAGACCGCCAGCTAAAGGCGAAGGTGTTCAAAGAGTTGGAAGCAGTGCTACCTTCAGATGCGATCATCGCTTCTAATACTTCCACCCTGCCAATCTCTTCGTTAGCAGAGTATACCCAACGACCTGCGCAGTTTGTCGGTTTGCATTTTTTCTCGCCTGTTGAGCGGATGCCCTTGATTGAAATTATTAGAGGCACACAGACGGCATCAGCAACGATAGACTACTGTGAGGCATACACGGCCTCGCTTACCAAGACTCCGATTACGGTCAATGATGGGCGTTCCTTTTATACTAGTCGGGTGTTCATGACTTACTTGATTGAGAGTATGATTCTTTTGCATGAAGGGCAAGACGCACAGCGCATTGAACGTGCTGGTAAGCTGGCTGGCATGCCTGTTGCACCACTGGCGTTAGCGGATGAGATTAGTCTAGAGCTTATCCAAAGTATTTTCAAACAAACGCTAGCTGATGGTTCGCAAATATCGGAGCAGGCACAGCAGGTTGTCGAGCAAATGTGTGAGCGTGGGCGACTAGGGCGTAAGGTCGGCAAGGGGTTTTATGACTATCAGGGCAAGAAAAAACAACTGTGGTCGGAATTACCTGCGATGTTTGTCGCCAAATCTGCGCTAGATGTTGAGCATATTGCCAAACGTCTTATTTGCATCCAAGTTGTGGAGGCAGCGCGTTGTTTAGAAGAAAAAGTTGTTTGTGATGAGCGGGATGCTAATGTTGGTTCGGTGCTTGGCTGGGGATTTCCTGCGGCTAGTGGCGGTGTGTTAGGCAGTGTTCATGCGGCTGACATCGGGGCACAGATACAGGCGTTAGCGACAGCATATGGGAATCGTTTTCAACCTCCGACTTGGTTGCAAAATTTTTGTGTTGACGTATGAAGGGATAGAACTATTATGCCCGCTCGAACATGAGACTTATTATCACGGGGTATTTGATATGGGGGACATGGGATTAGGTATGGATACTGACTCACGCGTAGACAACGGCAGTGCCCAGCATGAGCAGGCGGTGCAAGGGATAAAGAGTATCCTGACGCTGGCATTAGAGCAGGAAGTAAACGAAATAATCGCCAAGCATGCGGACATGAAGGATGATCAGGGACATCGGTTAGTGGTGCGTAATGGCAAGGGGCGTGCTCGTAAGATAGTTTATCAGAACGGTGCGTTTGAAATCAGTGCGCCACGTATCAATGATCGTCGTAAGGGCAAGCGATTCAAATCAAGAATCCTGCCATCCTACTCACGCCGACTGAATAATATCGACTCGACGCTTGAGCTGTTGCGCACCAGGGGTTTGAATCGTGAGTCGTTTGATGATGCGGTCGGCAAATTGTTCAGCAACGATGGTGAGCTCTTGTCTCCTGATTCTATCTCCAGTATGCGAGAAGCTTGGCTAGACGGAGTTACAAGGTAACTCTTTAGGTAACTGAACTATAAAATGGGGGGGAGGTCAAGCGGCTTTGTTGCATGACTAACATCTCTCCTTTTTATCATGCGGAGAGACGTGAGCTTCGCAGACTTCATGCACTCCGATCGAACATGGCAAGCAAGCTTGCCTGTCCTCTCTCCGTTTTGAAGTTCCCCTCCTCGCGCTCCTCCCCTATCGTCTCAAGACATATGCTGGTTTGAGTCGGAAACAAAATTTTATTCGCTCACGACATTAGA
>JAPPIL010000091.1 GCA_028877195.1 Pseudomonadota bacterium | reverse complement strand
GGTTAACATGATGGATCTAATCGCGTAACTGAACTATAAAATGGGGGGAGGTCAATTTCATCCCAAGAGCTTTATGAGGAGGAGACACTCTTGCCCGTCTGTGGCGAAGCTGTTATTACTGACAGTGGGTGTCATCGTCGCTAAGGCTAGAGTTCGCTCTTCCGATAAGGTGCACAGGAGGTGTATGGTGAGCAAGATCAAAAATTTCGAGGACAGACAGGAGTTTGAGCGTGCCTTTCTGCCAGAATGGAAGCGGGTGGAGTTGGGCGAGACGGCCAAAGCCTTCTCTGACGTGAAGCGCAAGTATGACCAGAAGATTGCTGGTTGGTACTCCATTGGAACTGGTCAGAACATCCCCCCACCCAACAGCCACATCAGTTTGAAAACAGTCTGTAGGTTCGGCTGACGTACATGCCTGGTTGGTCTGAAACTATCAAAAGAATTGCAGAGGGAGAAAATCCCCACTCTGCACTCAGAAAGCAACTCATCAGGCTTTCTGATAAGCGCGGGGGAAGGAACGTAATTGTCTATTCTTCAGGCTTCATGCAGAAAGATGGCATGAAGGGAACGGAAATCGATTCAAACGACAAGCATGCATTCATGGCCATAATCCATGGCCTTAAACGCAGGGCAGGTCTGGATCTTTTGCTACACACACCCGGAGGCGATGCTTTTGCTACCAACTCTCTGATCTACTACATGAGAGAGATGTTCGGCGGCGATGTTGAGGTTTTTGTTCCACAGATGGCGATGTCTGGCGGCACAATAATTGCCTGTGCTTCAACAATGATCCACATGGGGAAGCCATCTAATCTGGGGCCGATAGACCCACAGATGCCAACGCCATGGGGAATGCAGCCAGCTACTGGCATCATGTCGGGCTGGAAAAGAGCGAAGAAATCTCTTGAAGAAGGTGCTTCTGATGCTGCACTGTGGGTAAACATCGTGGCGAAGTATCCTCTCGATACCATAATTGCCTGCGAAAATGCCATCAACTGGTCGGTCAGCACCGTGAAAGACTTATTGGCTACAGGAATGTTTAAAAATGAGGCAGGTTCTGCAGCGAAAATAGATAAAATTGTCGAAGGGCTTTCCATGCCAGAGCACACCGTTGGCCACGCAAGACAGCTCACTCTCAAGGAGGTTAAGGATCTTGGGCTTAAAGTTAAGGAACTGGAGAAAGATCAGGAGCTTCAAGACCTTGTTATGGATATCCACCACATCTGCATGTATATATTCGGTGCAACCCCCTCGCTAAAGATTGTGGCAAATCATCTCGGCAATGCCCTTGAACGACATCAGGTACAATATCCTATCCCGAAACAAGTATGATCATAGCTACGCTTTGTTTCTTTGAAAGTAGTCTCGCGCGTATGTAGAGATGAGTGCAATGAGATGCTGCTTGCTCGCATAGATGAGAGTAAGGAAATACTTCAACCATCTCCCCTCCCCATTATGAAAAACTAAATCTTTTATTTCCAATACTAAAATATCCTATTGGTCTGTAATCACAGAACAATTCGCTGAAAAAACCACAGAAACTGACGATAAAACAGCTGAAGCAATGGTGTAGCAATGTCATACAAGTACGTTTGCGACAGCAAAAGGATGGGCAAGCCGTTACCGCCTGGTGCGAGGGTGGAGTGTCGTAATGCGCAGTGGGTGGTGCATAATTGTGTCTATGCCAACGAGTTACGATCCTACCTCGTTGAAGTCGAGGGCATGGAAGGACTAATTGAAGGAATACGGGCAAGTTTTCTTGATGCCATTGATGCGATCAAGGTGATCGACCCTCTCGATGTGAAATTTGTGCCCGACAAAAGCCCGCAGTTTAGAGATACAAAATTACAAATTGATCTGTGGATGCGGAAAGCTGTACCGACGGGCAAAGAACTTACTATCGGGCATAATGCTGCTATTAATCCGGAAGAGTTTCAGCATGTAGCGGCTTGCAAGGCGCTTGATGAGACAAAGCATTTGCGTGCTCGTATTCTCATGGCTGATGCAGTGGGATTGGGCAAAACTATTCAAGTTGGCATCTTGCTAGCTGATCTGATTAAAAGGCAACGTGGCAAGCGTATTCTCGTTGTCTGTCTCAAATCAATGGCACAGCAGTTTCAAAAAGAAATATGGTCTCGCTTTGCTATCCCTCTAAAAATGCTTGATGCCAAAGAAGTAGATCGGGTCTATCACGAAATCCCTGGCAATATGAACCCTCTCGATCGTTTTGATCGTGCCATCATCTCTATGGATACCTTGAAAGGCAAACTCAAGCGCTACCTCAATGACACCCACTACGATGTCATTGTCATAGACGAATGCCATAACGTGGCAAGACGTAGCGGGCAAGGTTCAGGACGGGCAAGACTTGCACGGCAACTATCAAGCATTTGCGATAACCTCATCCTCACTAGTGCTACACCACACGATGGCAAAAAAGAAAGCTACAGTAGTTTGCTTGAATTGCTCGATCCCACTTTAGTCATTGACCCCGAAGACATCAGCAAAGACGACCTCGCCAAAATTGCCGTGCGTCGTTTTCACAAAGATGTGCAGCTACAACAAAAAATTCCTGAACGCTGTGCACATCGTGAATATGTTTCGATTACTGCTCTCGAAGAAAAACTTCTTACCGCCATAAAGCAAGCAAATTTTAAGCGACTATCTAAAAGCACTCGTGATGCTTTGTTTCGCACGACCCTTGCTAAAGCCTTGTTTTCTTCGCCAGAAGCTTTTCGCTCTGTGCTTAGCAATAGAGAAAAGAAAATCAAAGATAGCAATGAGCTAAAGACAGTAAGACAACTGCTGACACACAGCGAACAGCTAGCAATGCAAGCTACACCTAAATACCAAAAACTAAACGTCGTACTCGACAAAATAGGCAAAAAAGAACGTGTCGTCATCTTCACCGAAAGCAAAGCAACCCAGCAAGCACTGAAAGATAACCTCAGCTGCGACCGCAAGTTACGAGTAGGCAAAAAAGATCAGGAGTTTGAAGCACAAGCAGAACTTGTCATTATGCACGCAGGTTTAGCAGAAGAAACGCAACAAAAAATAGTTGAAGCCTTTGCCAGCAACAACAGCAAAATAAAAATTCTCATCGCTACCGATGTTGCCTCTGAAGGTATCAACCTGCATCACTTCTGTAACCATCTTATCCATTATGACATATCGTGGTCGCTGATAACCCTCGAACAACGCAACGGTCGCATTGATCGTTACGGACAAACTAAACAACCGCATATCTACTACATTGTCGGCGAAACAAGTAACGAGGCTCTGACAAAATTCAACGAGCATTATGTCGTCGATAAACTTGCCACCAAACTTGAAGCGGTCAAACAACAGCTCGGTGATGCGGGATTAGCTATGGGACTGTTTAATAGTGAAAAAGAAGAAGAAAAAGTTGCAGAACAAATTGAGCAAGAAAAAGACCCTTACGACATTCTTCTCAATGATTTTGATAAACAAGAAGTCTTTGGCACAATCACAGATAAGAGTGATCAACCAGCTTATCAAGATAGTGAGAAACTGCTCAGTGATGAAGATTTTCTCAAAAAATCAATGAACTTGTTGGGCATCGAGCACACCGAAAACGAAAACATCTTTACCATCACTAACACAAGCAACAAAAAACACGAACACACATTAAAATATCCCTTCCAAAATCTTAACAAAGAACTGAAAGGCGCAAATAATCTGCAGCTTACCTGTAACACAGAAAGAGTTAACTCTGCCATCACACAGGCACGCAAGGATACCAATAGCTGGCCTGAGCTCAGTTATTGGTGGGAACTAAACCCATTGTGGCAAACACTTGTTCGCCGTGTTGATAGCCAGCTAAACGGCAAAGAAGTTAGAGTAGCCACACTTGCAACTAACAAGTCCCAACGTGTGCCTTATTACGTGTTGCACGGTTCAGTCACTAACCGTCTGGGACAACCACAAATCAGCGAACTGCAACTTGCCTGTGTAGTGCGGGGCAAGATAAAACTCTTCCCCGCGAGCGAAGGTTTAAAACAGCTTGGCTTTACTCGCCGTGATATTCCTAATCGCGCCGCTGACATCAATGGCATAACTAAACAGTTACACACATATTTAACCAAGATTGTTCATTGCTATGCTGTGAAACTACAAGAACGAGGTGATGCCTTACAACAAACACAAAGCCAACAACTGCATTCTTATCAGGATGAGATAGACACTTGGCAGAAGAAAAAAACAGCTTGGCTTGAACGAAAATATAAATCCCGTCCTCGCAGCAAAGAAGAGGAAAAGAAGCTTGTCGCACAGACCCATGCCAACTACCAAAACCTTATTGAGAAAAAATTTAACCTACAATCCAAGTTTCCCTACGTCAAACTGTTAGCAGTTATCATCGCCGCTGAGGTGCTCAATGACGGTTAAAGGCATCTACAACGAAAACGAATTTTATACGTTTAATTACTGGCAAAATAAACTTGCTGAGCGTGTCAAGGATGAAGCGGACAGGGTGGCCGACCTTGAGGCTAAAATAAAGGAGATGCGCAAGCTAAATAAAGATTTCTGGCAACTGAAAGAAAAACAACAAGCACAACAGCTTAAGGCGTTTAATGGTGAATTCTTGCAACTGCTTGAGTATCGTGTGCAACCAACTGATTTTACCACTAAACAAGATCGCTACATTACCGCCTTTATCGAGAACAAAGACCTCAAGTGCTTCTATCTAAATACTGACGAGAAAGGTGATTTTGAGCCACCCGCCTACAATGAGGTAGACAATAGTGACGAAAAACCAATTGATATGCGCAGCCTAAATGAAATCATCGGCGAAGAACTTGACGGTAGTCATGCCCCCGAATGGATATTGGTATGTGCAGTGAATGCCTTGTTCGTGCTGCAAAAAGGCAAGTGGCTGTTTGGTCGCTACATTCGCGTCGAGTGGCAAGATATTTTTATGCAGAGCGAGCAAGAACCTTATAGATTTATTTTTACACTATTCTCTAAACAAGCACTCGCTCCTGAAGACAAACAGTCGTTACATAGTGAACTCGATGCAGAGAGCCAC
>JAPPIL010000270.1 GCA_028877195.1 Pseudomonadota bacterium | reverse complement strand
TGTCGTGAGCGAATAAAATTTTGTTTCCGACTCAAACCAGCATATGTCTTTAGACAATAGGGGGGAGGTGCGGAGGGGGGAAAGCCCTCCGCATAAAAAATAGGCATTACTTATGCAACAAATCCGGGTCTCACGTGCCACCGCCATCACAGGGCATGATATAATCGCACGACCACTTTAATCTTGGTGTCATCGTCAAACTTTGTCAGTAGTCCGTCTTCATCGTCGGTCATGACCCCATCGAGTTCGGTAATGCGATAATCTTCAAGTACGAATTCATCAATCGCAGTGCCGCCGATGAGTACCTCCCACCACTCAAACTTATACTTGCCACGATGTTTGGCGAAAAAACTACTGTCCATCTGCAGGAAGTCATCAGCCAAATCTTCATAGACATGATAGGTAAGGCTAACCTGTGTGTCAGAACTTTTGTTGACGACACCGAAGATACCACAACTAGCAGTCATCTCTGAAAACTTGATGATGCCATCGACGACCCTAATAGAACCATCGGTGGTGCTACACGATTGTCCCCCAGCTGATGCAGAGACCCCCTTTGCCTCGACATAGTTGTCAGGCAAGGCGTGATCGATGATCGTAACGCCACTGCCTGCGTCGGGCAGCAAAGTTTCAACGATACGAATGCTGTCGCCGACCCGAAACTGGCTGGTGTCGGTAAAGGTTATCTTATTGGTATTAGGGTCATGCGAGCAGGAAACCGCCGTGCCCCCACTTGAACATACTAATGGCGTACTGCTGTCGGTAAGCTTATTCCTTGTATAATCATAGTCAGTGGTTACCACCTCATAGTTATATCGTAAACTAAAGCCACCACCCGCCACGGGTATATTGTGTGGTTGGAAACTTATCACCCGTCCATTAAAAGTAAAGCCCGTTGATTGCCATTTGCCCTCATTGCCATCGGCATCGATGAGCAGAACTTGCACAGTGTTAGATACGAGTGCTGCTCCCGCAGGCAACTGTTTAGCGGGATCAAGTGTCCAGCTACTGGTTAGGGTTAGCGGCGCACGATAGGTTATCGTTACACTTGAGCCTTCGGGCACCAGTTGCTGCACACGACTTGACTGCACCGAGACTACTGCACCTGCAACACTGTAGTCGCTGCCGCGGGTTAATACATTGGTTGTGCCATCTTTCAAAGTTACTGAGAACACGACACTGGCGGGATCAGGTGCAAAGCTGAGTGTCCAATCGCTATCAAAAGGCACAGCGGGCGTGCTGCTGCCGCCGTAGTTGTATGCTATTTTAACCTGCTTATCAAAATGACTCATGTTGCCATGCTGAACTAACTCAAACGCTTTTTGGTCATTATGCACGACATAACAGGGGTCTGTTGCCGACAAGCCTTGTGTGCCACACGGATCGAGAGCGATGCCGAATTTATACTCTGATCTCTGCGTTTGTTTATTCTCGATGTAAGATGCCACCTTAACTTCGGCCGTGCCTTGATCGGGGACATGTGCGAGCGGTGAGTATATGTTGCGCAACTCGTCAGCGATGGTCATGGAAAGCAAATGCAGCGGACGATGCCCATAAGAATTTGTCAGTCGATTGTGCCATGCATGGCTGCTAGGAAGTTTGGTCGGTGGTGCGTAGCTTTGGTAGCCGTTAGATAGCCCGTCGAAATAGCCCTTCACGCCGCCGCCCTCGAATCTGTCATTGTAGCTAACCACATAGCCATCAAACGCGGTCAGCTCATCCGATTGCCACTGGGGGAGGTATGTCCGTCTGTCTGACTGTAGTGCGCTGCTTAAAATACCGTAGGTTTTGAATTTGCGACTACTGCCGTAGTTGGCGGCAAATTTTTTGTAGCTATCTATCGAGCAGTAGGCATGGTCTGCATCCGCACAGTTATGACCTTCGTCGGTGATAACGATTGCGACGACCATCGCTTGATCGCGTGCCCAACCTTCGCAGGTCGTACCTGCCTTACCCTCTAATACCCAGCGGACTTTTGTGAGCATCCGCTCATCACCGCTATTAGGGGCGGTGGCATCAGTGGTAAAAATATTTAAGCCCTCCTGGCTAAAGTAGTATTTTAGCGGGTTGCGCTTTTTGTCGTTGTGGTAGTCCTTAAGGTGTTGATAGAGAGCTGCAGTGCATGACGCTCCTGTTATGTTATAGCCACAAGGTGAGGCCCAGCGGTAATCGCTCCTCTCGAAGAACTTATACGTGCTAGTGTAGTGATAGTAGTAAGGAGCTAAATAACGCGGTGCTGGCATATTGTTGAGTTTGTACTTATTTAGGTCATCGTGAAAAGATTGATAATTCATACTGTCGCGATCGAGACGATAGCTGATCTCATTGTTCTTATTCCCTGCCTGTTGTGCGGTTAAAGTCGTAACTGTGCACTTGCTACCACTGCTGTTGGTCATCCCAATGCGCCAATCGCTGCGCCAGATATGTTTCATCAGTTCGGGGAGAAAGTGGCGAATATACTGACCCTCTTGATACATCGAGCCAGAGTTGTCCATCACCAGCAGAATGTCGACCATGCCGCGATTGTTCGACAGGAAGGTTTGATCAGCTCGTGCTCCACCTGGTGTATGGCCTGCGGCACGACCGCGCTGGGCAACCGGGCCTAGTATGCCAGCCGGTGCTGGTGCAACCTGCTTAATCTGTCCGGTGCTGACCGGGTGTGGTGTCCCGCCGATTGTTTGATATGTAGTTCTTGAGGGGGTAGTGTTGCTAGTCGCGATCGTAACTGTGCTTGGATCAGCTGGCTTCGTCTTGTTTACATACCAAACACCAGCCGGCGCACGCGTATAGTATTTATACTTGTTCTTTGGGTCAGCATTAGGGTTTGCCTTGTAGACGATCGGGTCGCCGTCATAGCTGCCAGGGTCTGTTGGGCATTCTTCCTTGTTTCTAGCCTCACCGAGGCACTCATTGCCAGTTTTCCCTGCGGTGGAATCACCATTAGAATTCACACCAGCCATCCTAGTATCGCTACACCCGATGATGTAAGTCAGCAGTGATATAACTGCCACACTCATAAGACTACGCACCGCACACCTCAAATCATTTTGATAACGACAGGGTTTCGGTTTTTTTTTTGATTTACCTTAAGTAAAATTTAAGTATTGATAACAGACAGTCTGCCCGCTTGCCTAAAAAGATTAAAACAATCAACTACTTTGCTTATTTTGGTGGAGCAGAAAGCTCGCTACATATGAGCGAGCGTCGGGTTGCGTGCGGCGGCAAGCCTCTCCTTGCCTTGATACGAGCAGCTTGCCTCATACAGGCGATCGGCATCGAGCCAAACGAGGCGGGTGGCACTTAAGTGGGCGGTTGAGAGTTTGACCTGCTGTTGCCAATACTGGGCTTTAGCGCTTGTCGTTTCCGAGTTTGACTGAAACAAATGCAATTTATCAACGACCCCCGCGGCCCAAAAGCTTTGCCAAACCTTACCGCCACCTTCAACCAACAAGCTCGTAATCCCGAACTGCGTTTGGAGCTTCGCCAGCAAAGACGGCAAGTGATAGCCTGCGGTATCGTCGCTCGGCACAGCTAATGTGTGGGCAAGCAAGCGTGAAGCTTTAGCACTGACATGACTGCCTGCGGGGATAACAAAGATGGTTTTATCTGGCTCATGTGTGAGCACCTGTAAGCGCTCAAGGGTAGCAAGTTTATCGGGATGTGCGAGAATTATTTTGAATGGGTGGCGAAGTGTTTGCAAAGGCAGACGCACGTTGAGCATCGGGTTATCCAGCTCTAAGGTGTTTCTACCAACCAAGATGGCATCGTAGCGTTGGCGGAGGTAATGCCCATACTGCCTTGCTCGCACCGTTGTCAGCCATTGCCGTCCCTGCCCAGCCTGCGCATACATACCGTTGTGGGTTGCGGCAATCTTCATCGCCACATACGGACGATCGGGTGGTTGTTGGTTATAGCGCCAAAAATAAGCTTCATCCAGCCAATGAATGTCCCGATTAAATTCGCAACGTTGCACGGTGATACCATTGGCTTGCAAAGTTTCGACACTGTTGATGTTGGGATTAGGGTCAGACAGGTCGTAAACCACCTTTGCCAAGCGATGGCGAATTATCAACTCGGTGCAGGGAGGAGTCTTGCCATGATGGTCGCAGGGCTGTAACGTTACATAGATGGTGGCAGCTTGTAGTTTAGCATTTGAAAAATTATGTAAGGCATCCTCAATCGCAATGACTTCTGCATGTTTGCCACCAAAGGTTTGATGCGCTCCCCGTCCTAACAATCGACCATCAGCACTGACGATCACACAACCGACCAACGGATTAGGGGCGACATACCCAAGTCCGCTAAAGGCCAGATGATAAGCAAGTTGCTTGGCATCGTCAGCACTTATATGTGCGCCGATGGCAGGATCAGACGGGGCAACGAGGTAATTGTCCTCTGGTGCGGAGATGTGAATACTAGGGTGATAGATCATGCACTCGCACTACGTTTGGCAACATGTTGCGATTGTTAAACCAAGTTGTTTGACGTTTCGCATATTGACAGGTGGCGGTGCTGATTCTAGCGGCAAGCACTTGATAGTCAAGCTTACCTTGCAAGTAGTCTAACACCTGCCGATAACCGATACTTTGCAGCGGTTTACAGTCATTAGCGCACACTGCTTGCAAGGCTTTTACCTCGTCGATCAAACCTTGCGCAAGCATCATCTGGGTGCGCAGATAAATACGTTGACGCACCTCGGCCCGCGGTGGGCAAAGATAAATCACAAACGGTAGCAGTTCTCGCGTGCAACCAGCAACTGTGGCTATGCCATTCTTCCGTAGCAGGGCAAGTTCCACGGCGCGATGAACGCGTACACGGTCATTGGCGTGCAGCTCAGACGCACGCTGTGGTGCGAGAGTTTGCAACTGTTCATACAAGGCAGTAGTGCTTTGCGCATCGAGGTGCGAGCGTAAGTTCGTATCTTTAGGCAAACCTTGATGCCAGCTTCGCCCCAGCAATGCTCGCAGGTAAAGCCCGCAACCACCGACGACCAGCGCCACCTTGCCGCGGCGACGAATGGCAGCTAATGCTTCCCTTGCTTGCATCCCGTAGCGTCCCGCATTGT
>JAPPIL010000095.1 GCA_028877195.1 Pseudomonadota bacterium | reverse complement strand
TTAGCGATTTACCAGCATTTTGCCGACCGACAAGTGCGATATTGATCGTCGGCTTGCTAACGACTGTTTGCGATGCACCACCAAGCCGCTCGCTAATGACCGCAGTCAGGGCATTGACCCCGATGCCGATTTTGGCACTGACCCCATAGAGTGGCTGCACGCCGAGTTTGTAGAAGGGGGCAACCCGAACTTCCTGCTCCTTATCAACCTTGTTGACGACATACAATACGGGTAATGTCAATAGCTGGCAGTGCCTTGCTAGTTTGTAATCCCCTGCTTGGATACCGACTTGCCCATCAAACAACACTATCAGCAGTTCGCAATCGGGAATCGCAATTTTACCCTCAAAGCCAGCTGTATCAATACAGGTAAAGCTATGATCGCGCATCGTGGCCGTAAGCTTATCGATCGTTACCCCAGGCTGGTCATAGACAATCGCTTGCCGCCGACCGATGAAGCGGTTGAACAGCGAGGACTTGCCAACATTAGTGCGACCAACGATAGCGATACGCTTAGGCATGGTCTTTGCGAGTTATGATACCACCACCGATAACTCTATCACCCTGATACAAGACCGCCGCCTGTCCAGGTGCAGCCGTAGTCGTCGGTTCAGCAAGATCAAGTTGCCACCCTGTAGCAAGCAGCTGCACCTGACAAGCGATAGGCCGTCCGTGATAACGGGTAACCACTGCACAAGTCGCTGGCAGTTCAGCCGCCAACAGATTAGTGCGTCGGAGTAGGAGTTGTTTGGTTTGTAAGTCCGAGCGTTTGCCAAGCATGACTTTGCCACTATCTGGTTGAATATCGGTGATGTAGCGACGCTCGCCTGTGGCAATACCTAATCCGCGCCGCTGCCCGATGGTGTATTGGTGCACGCCCTTGTGAGTGCCCAGTGTTTCACCCGCAGTTGATACAAATTCGCCAGCGACACGCTTCTTTTCTGGGTAATGCTGTTGCAAAAACTTATCGTGAGCACCTTTGGCAACAAAACAAATGTCTTGCGATTCACTTTTGTCAGCATTGCCGAGTTGATAGCGGCGAGCCTGTTCCCGCACTTGTTCTTTGGTCAGGTTGGCAAGGGGGAAGATGAGGCGAGATAAAAATTTCTTTTGCAGATCGTAGAGAAAATAGCTTTGGTCTTTGCGCTGGTCATGTGCTCGCCGCAAAGTAAAACCATCTCCCTCCTCCTTGTCTTCCTCACACTTGACGTAATGACCAGTAGCAACATAGTCAGCGCCTAGTGCGTCGGCTTTTTGGATGAGGTGATTGAATTTTAATTTGCTATTACACATGACACAAGGGTTAGGGGTGCGACCAGCAAAGTATTCTTGCGCAAAGTAATCAACCACTCCAGCCTTGAACTCTTGCTCATAGTTGAGGACATAGTGCGGAATGTTGAGTTTGGCAGCGACTGTGCGAGCATCGGTGATGTCAGTATGAGCGCAACAACTCTTGCTATGGCGCGAACCTTGCCACAGTTGCATGGTGATACCGATCGCTTCGTAACCTTGTTGTTGCGTAAGTAATGCTGCGACCGCTGAATCAACACCGCCTGACATCGCGACAATGATACGTTTAGCCATGTGTTGTTGTCCTAATAATCCCAGTGTTTGAGACCGAACTCACGCCTATCAGCAACTGTCTACTCTATGCAAAGCAAGTGCCTTTGAGCAACACATACTTGACATTTATGCGGAGGAATTTCCCCGCATACTGCAATTTGCAGATGTCGCTGTTTTAGAGTAGGAACGCAAGTTAGTTGAAAATTACTCGTAGTAATGGCATCTTCGCACCATCATGCTAAAGACCATGCTAAAAATAGATACAAGGTTCATTCATAAAGACATTCGCAAACGCGCTGATGACTTGTTATCCCCAGCCTGCAACGCTTTTAGCGAACTGGTTGCCAAAACTTGTCGCGGTCGTGAATGGACGGGCTTTTGGAATTATCCACAACAGCAAGGTTACGAAGTCAACAAAGGTATTGATTCTTATATCAGCACTATTCCGCATGCCTATGATGCCGTCGTATTGCTAGGTATCGGTGGCTCGCTACAGGGTGTGCAGGCTGTGCATGATGCCTTGCGTAAGACACGACTGCGACTACTGTTTGCCGGCTATCACCTGTCAGCTGGCATGACTAATGCTGTGCTTGAGCAACTCGAGCAATGCCAGCCGTTATTGGTGGTGGTCAGCAAAAGTGGCGAAACTTTAGAAACAGCCGTCGCCTTTCGTGTCTTTAGAAACTATCTGGAGCAACGCTACCGCAAGCACGAGGCTTGTCAACGCACGATAGTCGTTACCGACCCTGACAGTGGGAGTTTGCGGGCGTTTAGCAATGCCAACAACTGCCAAGCCTTCAGTATTCCTGCTGATGTCGGCGGACGCTACTCGGTGCTGACAGCTGTCGGACTCGTGCCATTGGCGTTAGCTGGTTATGATACGACGATGCTTTTGCAAGGAGCTGATGCATTCTATACCCAGATGATCAATACCGATAACCCTGCTGTTATCTACGCGGCAACGCGCAATGCCGCCTATCAAGCCGACAAGCATGTTGAGGTGCTCTCTTATTGCGACCCGCACTTGCGTAGTTTGGCTGCTTGGTGGCAACAACTGTTCGGTGAATCCGAAGGCAAGGATGGCAAGGGCATCCTACCGACAACTATGGCGTTGACCAGTGATTTACATGCACTAGGGCAATACCTCCAAGACGGTAGACGCAATATGCTTGAAACATTTTTAGTCGTGGAGGACATGCAGTCTGCATCTACGCAAGTTCCTACTGACCCTTTGCCTGCTGTTGGCCAGCGGCAAGATTATCTCGCCAACAAAACGATGCAAGAACTCAATGCTATCGCGATCAACAGCACGAGGTTAGCGCATCACGATGGCGGTGTCCCGAACATGAGTATTATTTTGTCCCGCCTTGATGCTTATGGTTTGGGGTATTTATTTGCTTTTTGGCAGACTGCGTGTGCGATAAGCGGGGCATTGCTTGGGGTTAATCCCTTTGATCAAGATGGGGTTGAGAATTACAAACGCAACATGCTCGCTTTGGCTGGCAAGTCAGGATTAGAGAGTGAAGCAGAAAAGTTGCGATCCAGACTACAGTGATCTTACAACGATAAGACCAAGCCACCTGCGCTGCCAGCGCCTTCGTGCTGAACGCTTGCATCAAACATTGTTCGTTATCCCCGTCAATGACGGCGAAGCACAGCGTGCGAGTTTAATTCTGCAAGCATGTAAAGCACCCCACGTTCATCACAGCCATCAAAAATGGGGTGCGACACTGGACGTTGAAATGCCAGCATTGCGCACATTGCTTGCTCAACCAGCTTTGCGCAAAGTTGAAACTATCTGCTTGTTTGAATTGCCTGGCATTTGGTGCAATGACAAGAGCATGGTGGCATCAGAGCAGGAGTTGCGACGACGCGGTTACCAGCTGAAAATAATCGATCATCACTATTATCATTGGTGCGACCGCCAAAACGATTTGAGTTCGCTTGAACAGTTGTGTGCCTACATCGGTTGGCAAATGAACAGCGATGACTACCATATCGCGATCAATGACCGTTCTTATATCCCAGCCCTGATTGCACAGGGCATCTCTCGTCAACGCATCCGTGCTATTCGTCGCTTTGATCTGCTGGCGCAAGGCTGGTCAAGCCCTGAAATTAGCAAACAACAGGCGAGAGCACATGCAGATATTGAACTTGGCAAGATTACTGTCAAGGATAACCTCTGCGTCTTACAAAAGCATAGCCCGATAGTGGTGCAAGAATTATTTTTACGCACCCCACGACTAAATGCCCTGTCATGGAAATCGAACAGCGTTGCTTTTAGTGGTGCACCAGCTGTCGTCGATAAGTTGTTTGATTACGACTTTGCTCGCCTCCAATTGCCTTCGTATAGCAGAGTTTACGGAGGTGGTGATAGAAGGTATGTTAAATTCTTTGGTATGAAAACAGCCTCTCCCATATCTTCAATACAGATACAAAAACTTTTACATCTCGTATCAAGATTGCTTAACTTGTAGTTAAAATTAATTGAGTTGTAATAATGTGTTAGCTTTATGGTATGATATACTCATAGTGAAATTAATTAGAGCAACGATGCTAGCTTACTCGCTTAACTTTGCGCACAGTAGCCGTGAGATTGCGGCGATTATGGTGTGCGTATTTGGCAAAGGCAGTATACCTGAACACCTCAACGCCGTTGAGCGCGAGAGAGTTGCGATGGCCGTGGCGCGGTTGCAGCCCCTTGACCCTGCGGTCGTTGCTAGAGTTGCTTGCGCCTTGTTGCGCTATGACCCATGCCTTGCCAATCAGATGGCGAGCCTATATGTGGCCACCTAGTCAATGCTGAATGGCTAGGCGGTTAATAGAAAATGCCTTGCACACGTTCTTTTCCCTTAACAAGTTAACGAATATCTCGATAAGATGGTTGTAGATGTTGCGCACATAATCGGTAGAGAAAAACTGGTTCTTGGGCAACTTGATTAACCAAAAAGCTACAGCACATAACGAGTAGCTTGTAAGTGAGGAGACATAACAATGAAGACGATATTAAAATCTTTTTACATCGGTTTAGCAGTTATCGCATTGGCGACTTCAGCTGGAGCTGCCGTGCAGCACGGACAAACAATAAACAGCAGTGGCTGCGCTATAAAGCCACCCTCCACTTCCTGTGAGACAGCGCAGGAAGTAATCAATAATAACGGCTGTCCTCCACAGTGGGCGGAATTTTGTTGAACAAACACCGCAGCACAATATCTGTCTGTGGCTATTTCGGGTCTAGATAAGCAGAGGGGCGGTTTCGTGGCTTTGTTGCATAAGTAATGCCTATTTTTGTTTGTATGCGGAGAGACGTGAGCTTCGCAGACTTCATGCACTCCGATCGAACATGGCAAGCAAGCTTGCCTGTCCTCTCTCCGTTTTGAAGTTCCCCTCCGCACCTCCCCCCTATCGTCTAAAGACATATGCTGGTTTGAATCAGGAACAAATTTTTTCGTTCTCACGAGCGCTCGAAGCGAAAATAATTTTTCCTGATTCTGATAAATACCAGCACATGTCTTGCGGACAAGCAAAGCATGTTCTTATACAGCATTTGTATAGTCGTAAGA
>JAPPIL010000121.1 GCA_028877195.1 Pseudomonadota bacterium | reverse complement strand
TCATGTCTCGTAGACGTGAGGTTTTGTGCCTCAATAACTTGGCTGCACGGAGCAAAATGGAAGAGGGGGGAGGTTCGGAGGGGGGAAAGCCCTCCGCATAATAAAAGGAGAGCACGAGAGGGGGTTACCCCCTCTCGTATAAAAAAAGAAAATATGAACACTGATCGGCGTGAAAATCCTTTAGTCAGTCTACTCTTCAATATCGTTATTCCGTCATTGATTTTGACCAAGTTGAGTGAACCTGAACGACTCGGTGCACTGTATGCCTTGTTGGTCGCACTAGCGTTTCCAATTAGCTATGGGCTGTATGAGTTCAGGCAAGCGAAGCGGGTAGGGTTTATTCCTGCTTTAGGGTTGATCAATGTTCTTCTAACTGGTGGGTTAGGGCTACTACAGGTCAATGTCATTTGGTTTGCGGTCAAGGAAGCAGTTGTGCCGCTAGTGATTGGGGCAGCAATAATCTTATCTAATTACACCCGCCAACCGCTAATCAAGGCCCTGCTCTACAATAAAAGCGTTATCGCGGTAGATAGGATTGAGGAACAGCTAGCCAAACGCAACACCAGAGCGGAGTTTGAGCAAATGCTGGTGCGAGTTTCATTCATGTTTGGAGCATCATTTTTACTCAGCGCGGTGCTAAACTTTGTGTTGGCAGTGGTGATACTGCGAAGCCCTGCGGGTTCAACGGAATTCAACCAAGAGCTTGGTCGTATGACCGCATTAAGTTTTCCAGTTATCGTTGTTCCCTGCTTGATTATCGGTGTGCTAACATTCTGGTATCTGTTGAATAAGATAAAAGCCCTGACCACACTATCGCTTGATGAAATAATGAATAAATAAGAGCAGCTGACACGCAGGGCATCTCTTGCCCTGCGTCGAACTATCAGACTACCGCTTCTTCTTGCCATCGTCAGCATCACCCATTTCAGACTGTAGCCCCTCTAGACTCAAGAACTCTGGATAAGCCTCAATGCCAAGCTCAACTATATCCTGCCCCAAAAACTCGCTGTCTTTTGAAACTCTAATGCCAAGCGTATACTTAAGCACTGCCCACAGCAACAGCGATGATACGAAGGTAAATGCCCCGATACTTGCAATACCAATCAACTGGGTGAGGAAGTCCGCCCCACCAAAGATCGCCGCGGCCAATGTGCCCCAAACACCTGCTGCCAAGTGAGCTGGTATCGCACCGACAACATCATCTATCTTCAACTTCTCAAGTAGTGGCACAAAGGCAGTAGCGATGACACCACCGACAGCACCGACGATCAATGCATTAACTGGGCTGGCAATGTCAGGTGCTGCGGTAATAGCAACTAAACCACTGATTGCACCATTCAGAATCCATAACACCTGTAAGCGATTGTGAGTGATTACCCCTAGCAACATCGCCGCAATCACCCCACCTGCCGCAGCGATATTGGTGTTAAACAATACTAGTCCCAAACTCGCAGCGTCTTTGGCTGTGCCGTAGGCCAACACCGAACCGCCGTTAAAGCCCATCCACCCCAACCAGAGGATAAATACCCCAAGTGTCGCCAGCGGCACATTGGACGCAGGTGTCGGCACAGGGTTGCCATCCTTGTCAAACTTACCCTCACGCGGGCCGATCAACAATATCCCCGCAAGCGCTGCCCAACCACCAACTGAATGGACGATGGTTGAACCAGCAAAATCAACAAACCCACGCTGATATAGCCAACCTTCACCCCATGTCCACTGTCCAACGATTGGATAGATAACCGCCGCCAAGACAAAGACAAAAATCAAAAACGACCACATGCGCACCCGTTCTGCTAACGAACCAGAGATAATTGAAGCAGTAGTCGCAACAAAGACCATCTGAAAGAACACGCCCATCAACGAGAACTGCCCTTCAGCAATGGAGTCCGTTAAATGTGAAGGGTCATCAGCACCTGACAACAAGCCCAGCTCAAAGACCTTTGGCAACACAAAGAAACTAAAGTCCTCATACATTATGTTGTAGCCGACGACAAAGTAAGCGATACAGGCGACGGCATAGAGCATGATGTTTTTCAAACAGATAATCGCAGAGCTTTTCGCACGCACAATGCCACTCTCAAGCATACAAAAGCCTGCCGCCATCCACATCACTAGGGCAGCAGAAACGAACAACAGGAAATTGGTAAACAGATACTGAACATGAGCAGAAGGTTCAGCAGCCCCAAAAGCCGTCCCTGCACCAAGAAAAACGATTGCAACCAGTAAATTTTTCACAATACAAAGCCCCTCGTAATAGTTTATTCTCACGATCTAGAGTCCACTAGCCTCTCCAAACAACAAGCCGCATGCCACAACCTTCACTGCCGCAGCACACACACAACAAAATTTGCAACAAGCCCCTCAACCCTAGCAAACAAGAAAATGGCAAAACATGATAAGCCGTCTAGAAACAGACATCAATACCTTGATAATTGTGGTGGATTGATGCATGATTAGCTTCTCCAATAACTGCTTCGGTTTAACTGCATGAAATTACTGTTATTATTAGCATTATTATCCACATCATCAACAGGCATCGCTGCTAAATACATTGCCGCCAATGTCAAGCATCTGCAACAGGTAAAGGAATTACCTTTGCGGGCATTGCGTTCCTATGTGCCATTGGCAAGTAGAGCACGTTGGTTGCGTGGTCAAAAGACACTCAAAGATTATGTTAGCGTTGATTTGGTGGTTGACCGTCCTGATTTGACATTTCGGCGACTTGAGAAGGGCATGTTACAGATGCATGCCAAAAACTTTGCAGTCTTTGCACCCCTGCTAAACATGACTGAAGACCAGCTTCGTCAACAGATTGAGCTTGAAAAACTAATCAACAAAGCCAGTAATCTTCCAGCTGATAAACTATCGCAACTACACGATGCCCGCCGCACCGCTTTGCTCCAAGCTGCTGACCGACAACAGCAGGCACGGCAGTGGGGGCAAAAATCGCTATCAGCTGATGCATTGTTCCGCAGCATGCTGAGTATTGAGAGACCTGATGATTTAAAAGCACACGAACAGTTTATATCTTCGGTGGTGCTTAAACATTTTCAAACATTGCAAGAGTTCAATCCCAAAGAAACAAAGCCCGTGCTACAGGAATACCTTGCTGCTCTTGAGTTCCATCACCACACTGATGTGATGATGCATTGGTCATCTCTGGTCATGCATTTGGAACATATCGCCAAACTCGCAGCTGAGAAAAAAAATAATATCCATAGCCTAGTTGAAGCACGGAGAGATAAGGATTTCATCAAGGCTTTCAATGCGTTATCTGAACAAGTCGGCAAGGACAATATCCCTGCTGTAATCACCTCACCCACCACCCAATCGGTCGCAACCATGATGCGCAATGCACGTGGCACTGCTAAGCTTCGCGACTACGATTCCGAAAAATTAAGCTACAACTATCTATACTACATTGAGTCGGGACAGCGATTAGCAGGTGAAAAACTTCTCCCACATATAAGCGCAACCTATGGCATCAAGCTAGAGGAACTGCGCACGGCGGCACTGATCGATAAGCTAATCCACATGTATGATTCTGCGCTTGGCAATATCCCTGCGTTGCGAGATGCTGGTGAGGATGTGGCGAAGGCTTTGGCAACCGCAAGTGCCGAACGCAAGGCATCCCGTGCACACAAGAGCAAGCCGAAAAAGGACTTTAACAAGTCTGCGCAAGTTTATAGCCAACTCCAACAGTTTGAGCGCACTTTTGCTGCCCAGTTGATACAGGACATGCAGGCTAAGGATTTGACCGTTGCGAGTTTAAGCACCTTGACTGGCATCAGTGCCGACAATCTTGAGCATATCATCGGCAAAACGACGCACTATCGTCTTGGCAAAAGAAATCTACGCAAGATCACGGCGGTCATGGGTTATGACTATGAGCAGGAGCTGGCAAGATTAGAAACAGAAAAACTTATCGGTGCATACAAGTATGGGCGCTTTATTACCAAAGACATGCCTAGCGACGCTATCGGTCGTTTTGAAGCGGCGTATGCCAGATACCAAGCGGACAAATTTTTAGCTAACTTGTATTTGAAAGACATCACCGCGGCGGAGATCAATGCTTTTGATGGCGTGGTGAACACTTTGATTGCACAGTCAGGCAAGGGCTTGCTTGACTATGACTACCATGAGTCTCTTATCCACTACGATGCCCAAGTCAGTCCCAGCACAGCTGCTACTACCGCCAAAGATTTGGCATTGTATCCTGATAATGTGCAACGGTTGGTAGATGTTGCCAATGCTATCGTCGTTTTCAGCCGCGATGCCGACGATATTGTGCCGTTCTTGCCTGATGAACTGAACAACGCGTTGCAGCTGGCTATTGATCGCACAAAGGTCAAAGCCCCCTCAAATACACTTGGGGCATTGATTAGAAATACACGCGAACGACAAGGCATGTCGCTGCACGAGTTAGCTGACCTTGCTAGCGGCGATGATCTGCTCGTTGATGAGATAGCTGTGATTCTGCACGCAGCCGAATCAAAAGTAAAAAGAACGCTCCCCTTTGCCTATCTACCTCGTGTTGCCAAGGCGTTAAACTTGTCTACCAGAACACTGGAACAAGCATACGCTCACGACAAGCTTGCCATTGCCTCAACAAAGTTAGAACGTTTGATCATGTATTATCACGTCCACCCCGATGATTTGAAAACTTTCGTGCCCCGACATAAACTGCGGGCACAGAACAAGCAACCATCCGCACGTGCGTTTGAAATCAATGAGGTCGTTAAGTATTATCGCCACATAGTTTACAATCATACCAGTAAACCGTTTGGTATCAGTTCAGAGATGCTGGAAGCTTTGGCAGCGGTGTCGTCTACTTCTTCTTCTGCCCCTCATATGAATGACCGCTGAGCAAGATGGAAGAGGGGGGAGGTGCGGAGGGGGGAAAGCCGGCTTTGTTGCATAAGTAATGCCTATTTTTTTATACGAGAGGGTTAGTCGCTCTACGAGCGACAGACTCTGACGTGCGTAGCACGTCTAATGTCGTGAGCGAATAAAATTTTGTTTCCGACTCAAACCAGCATATGTCTTAAGACGATAGGGAGAGAGGTGCGGAGAGAGGGCACTTCAAAACGGAGAGAGGACAGGCAAGCTTGCTTGCCATGTTCGATCGG
>JAPPIL010000192.1 GCA_028877195.1 Pseudomonadota bacterium | reverse complement strand
AGAGATAGAAGCACTGCAGGCACAAGGGATCGCAAGAATCTTCAGCCCTGAAGATGGACAGCAGGCTGGTCTTGACGGCATCATCGGCTACATGCTGAAAGCAAGCGACTTCTCGTTGTTAGCGTTGCCTGACAATAATTCCCTCGCTCGTCAGCTTACTCGCCTTGAAGCAGGAGAGGTTAGCAGCGCACCTACTGCTCACACTGTCCCCGTGCTAGGTGTTACTGGCACAGGTGGTGCGGGTAAGAGTTCTTTGATCGATGAACTGCTGTTGCGGTTTCAAGCTGATTTTCCTGACCGCAAGGTCGCAGTGGTATGTATTGACCCCAGCAAATCAAAGACTGGCGGGGCATTGCTTGGCGATCGTCTGCGACTAAATGCCGCCCGCTCTCCACGTGTCTTTCTACGCAGTTTTGCGACTAGGGCATCGGGCACAGAGGTAGTTTCTTTTTTGCAGAAAGCGATTGAACTGCTGCAAGCACAAGACTTTTCACTGCTCGTCGTTGAAACCAGTGGCATCGGTCAAGCAGATTCCAGCGTGCGCGATTTCGTTGACCATAGTCTTTACGTTATGACTCCAGAGTATGGTGCGCCCAGTCAATTGGAAAAAATCGACATGCTTGATTATGCTGACTTTATTGCGATCAATAAGTTTGAACGTCCGCAAGCACTTGATGCCCTGCGTGATGTCCAGACCGTCGTGCGTCGCAACCGCTTTGCTGGCAAGCACATGCAAAACTATCCAGTCTATGGAGTCATCGCCAGCAGGTTCAATGATGACGGGGTTGATGCCTTGTATCAAGCGCTACGTAAAAAAATGTTTGCCCCGTCTTCTCCTACTAGCTCAACGCTAAAACCTGTTTCAAGCAAACGGCAACCGCTTATCTCTGCGTTTCGTGCTTTATACCTGCAAGACATTGCCACTGCCATTCGCAGTTATCATCACACGACGGCCGAGCAAGCCAAGCAACTGGCAATGCGTGAGTCATTGCATCAAGCGCTCAGCAATGAACATATCAGTGCCGCTGCCAAAGCTGAACTGGAGCGAGCAAGCAAAAATATAAAACTACCAGCAACAATAGACACAACCATTGCCAAGTGGCGAGAGCTAGATACAGCCTACGATGCAGATAACATCACCTATAAGATAAATGATAAGGCCATCAAAGCATCAGCAAAGTTCACCACAGTGGCAAACAACAGACTGCCGCGAGTCGCTCGTCCCAAGCCTTCCAGCACTGCTGACCTTTGGCGTTATCTACGCCAAGAAAATGTGCCTGGGCAATTTCCATTTACGGCTGGCATCTTTCCCTTGCGGCGCAGTCATGAAGAGCCTAAACGCCAGTTCGCAGGTGAGGGTAGTCCTGCCCAGACCAATCGTCGGTTTCATTATCTCACTGAACATGAAAGCGTTAAGCGTTTGAGCACCGCCTTTGATAGCGTAACTCTCTATGGCAGCGACCCCGACCTGCGTCCCGACATCTTTGGCAAGGTAGGTGAGTCGGGTGTTTCAATCGCGACACTTGACGATATGAAACAACTCTACGCTGGCTTTGACCTGTGCGATCCAAGCACCAGCGTTAGCATGACGATCAATGGCCCTGCACCGATAATTTTAGCGATGTTTTTGAACACCGCGATCGACCAACAAGTTGCCAAGACTAAAGCCAGCCAAGAGGAAGCGACCCGCTTCGCTTTACAGAATGTGCGTGGCACGGTGCAGTCCGATATATTGAAAGAAGACCAAGCACAAAACACCTGTATTTTTTCGACGGAATTTGCTTTGCGCATGATGGGTGATGTGCAGGAATTTTTCATTCAACATGACATGCAAAAATACTATAGCGTTTCCATCTCTGGCTTTCATATCGCCGAAGCGGGAGCAAACCCAATCACGCAACTTGCCTTCACGCTTGCCAATGGTTTTACTTATGTGGAGTATTATCTTGCCAGAGGCATGCAGATAGATGACTTTGCCAACAATCTCTCGTTTTTCTTTAGCAGTGGGCTTGATGCTGAATACGCGGTGCTTGGTAGGGTGGCACGCAGGATTTGGGCGATTGCGATGCGCGATGTCTATGGTGCGAACATCAATAGCCAAAAGCTAAAATACCATGTGCAGACATCGGGGCGTTCTTTGCATGCGCAGGAGATGGAGTTCAATGATACCCGCACGACTTTGCAGGCGTTGATGGCATTGTGCGAGAATTGCAACTCCTTACACACTAATGCATACGACGAAGCGCTGACCACTCCAACCGAGGAAAGCGTGCGACGAGCGATGGCCATTCAACTGATTATCAACCGTGAGCTGGGTATGAATACTTGCGAAAATTTCTTTCAAGGTTCGTATTTTGTTGAACAGTTGACTGATTTGGTTGAGGAGCAGGTGTTAGCGGAGTTTGAGCGTATCTCTTCCCGCGGCGGGGTGCTCGGTGCGATGGAGACCCAGTATCAACGCAGTAAAATACAAGAAGAGAGCTTGCATTACGAAGAACTTAAGCACACGGGGAAGCTGCCAATCGTCGGGGTGAATACCTTTATTCCCGCACAAGTGAGCGAGCGCCCAGAGGTTGAGTTGATTCGTTCCGCTGCTGATTTGAAACAAGAACGTGTTGCAGCCATCGCTGCTTTCAAGCATAAGCATAGTCAAGACAAAGACATGGCATTGAAGGCTTTGGCGACTGCGGTGCGTAAAGAGCAGAACATTTTTGCTGAATTGATGCGAACAGTGCGACATGCGACGCTCAAAGAAATCACCGACCTGCTGTTTGAGCTTGGTGGTGAGTATCGCCGCCTGTTGTAAACGCAGTTATGCCAACTAAACGCCCCATCTCTAGGAAAAACTGGTCAGCGGATACTTTGCGTGAGGAGCTTGTTGCTGACGAAAGCACTTGGGCGGTGCATGCGAATAATTTTGTCGCACGAGTCGTTGAAGCACACAAGGGTTATCTCTATGTTTCTCCCGAACCTGAACCTTATCAGATAGATATCAAAGATGTCTGGTTAGCAACGATTCCCAAACGTTTTTTCTTGGCGATGAAGTCTTCCCGCAAGTTACTGGCTGTTGGTGATCGGGTGCTTTGTGAAGAATCAGGCGACAAGTATGAACAGATTGACTTGCCAACTTGTCGGGTGTTTAGAGTTGCGCCGCGCCGCAACCGTATCAGTCGTCTTGATGCGACGAACCCGAACCTCTTACATACGATTGCCAGCAACGTTGATAACCTGCTCATTGTCATCAGTGTCGCTGAACCGACACCGAACTTTGCACTCGTTGACCGTTATTTGGTGCTGGCGGCACAACAGGGTATTCGTGCAACTATCGTCTGCAACAAGAGCGACCTGCTGACTCCAAATTTACGAGCGGCGATAACCAAACGTCTCGACTACTATCGTGCCTTGTCCTACCCAGTATTGCTGGTGCAGGCGAATTGCCAACAAAGTCTTCAACAGCATGATTTCCAAGCTTTACAAGCGATCTTGGCAGCAGGCATTGCGGTTTTTACAGGGCAGTCAGGGGTGGGGAAGTCTTCGCTCGTCAATTTATTTTCGCCAGCACTAATGCAGAGCATCAGCGAGCGTGGTAGTGGGCAGCACACGACTACTTATGCGACGCTGTTGAGTTTACAAGCAGGTGGGTTCATCGTTGATACCCCAGGGGTGCGCCGCTTTGCTTTGGAAAAAATAGCAGACCATAAGCTAGGCAATTGCTTTCGTGAGTTTGATTCTTACCAGTCGGCTTGTCGTTATCGGGTATGTTTACATGTCAATGAGCCTGTGTGTGGAGTCAAGACAGCAGTTGCTGATGGCTTGATAAGCGAGGCGAGATACAACTCCTATCTTACTATTCTGCGGGGAACAGGCTGTCCTTGAAAATAGTTTATCTGTAAGACCTGCAAGAGATATGGGTGGTGTTGCGGCTTTGTTGCATAACTGAATTTATCCACGAAAGCATTGTGATAAGTGTATAACGGGTGATCGCATAGATATTTATGCCACTGGAGTGGGCATCTCTCCAGATGCACCACTCCAGTGGGTTAAACCTGCTGTATCGTTGTCATACTTGCCTTTCAGTCATGCCTCCGTATCACTCCAGAATTAACGACTTGTTTGTTTGCGGGGGATGCTTCCCCCGCAGGCCCCCTCCTGAAACTCTTGCTACATAAGGGCTTTCTGTTGCTTAATCAGTTATGCAACAAAGCCTGGTGTTGCCCCCCGAAAAAGTGGGCTTTGTTTCTTTTATTCAGGCGTTCGGGCAGGGATTATGCTGCTGTCGTATTCATGTGGAGCACAAGGCTGTTCCGACCAGCGACACTTGTCATCCTGACATCTCTTGCTGCACACAGGGGTATCGCCATTCCAAGTCTTAAACTTACATTCCTCGCAGCTTGGTGTGCATGATGGTATAAAGCCGCAAATATCAGCACTACATAATTGAGCAGATAGCTCTCGACACTTATCATCCACGCAATGCTTTTTGCATACAGGTGCATCGCCATCCCAACTGTGAAATCTACAGTCCCCACAGCTTGGTGTGCATACCGGTATATTGCAGTCAGTGCATGTGGGATACGTTATGCGACACTTGTCATCCTTACACATCTTTAGGCATCTAGGGGTATCGCCAATCCAACTCTGAAGGTAACAAGTCCCGCAGCTTGGCGTGCATGATGGTGTAGAGGCAGAGCAGTTCGTGCATGATCCCATGTACGTCAAGCGACATTGGCTATCGACACACTTCTTGTCGCATCTAGGTGTACTGTCATACCTCCAGTCTCTAAAGATACAGCGGCAGTCTGGCGTGCATGATGGTGCAGTGCATGTTCCGGTACATGCTATGCAGTCTTCTGTTCCATACTTTGATGTAGATTGCGTTTGTCGGTATCGTGTTAAAGCACAAATAGTTCCAGAACAAAGGTTGGGGCAGGTACGAGTTTGAAGTTTGGTTCTTGTTTGATTGTGAAAGATGTCCTTGCAAAAGGGACTGGGTGGTGGTGGCGACCAATCTGTCCACGGCTGTTGTATCCAAGTGCTGCAATTACTGCAATCATTGAAACAGGGCGGGTTCACGATTGGACTCGGCGTTGAAGTCGGAGACGGAGTAGGTGTCGGAGTCGGAGTCGGGGTCGGAGTCGGTGATGGAGTCGGAGTCGGGGTCGGGGTCGGAGT
>JAPPIL010000022.1 GCA_028877195.1 Pseudomonadota bacterium | reverse complement strand
CGACTAACGCTCTCCGCATACAAACAAAAATAGGCATTACTTATGCAACAAAGCCGGGGGAGCGGCGTTGCTTATGCAACAAAGATCAGTTATCTGTGAGCATCGAGAAACAAGTCTTCTGCGACTCCAGTCATGATGAGGCGATGCATCTGCTGTTCCTTTGTGAGGGGTTGATGGTAGCCAGACTTCAGACTCGCGATGGCATCATAAATCCACTGCCGATAATGGCGAATGTCGATAGCATACGTGCGCATGCGTAGCAACCACAGCATAAATGAGTTTACTCCGATCAGCTCTAACTCACCGTTGTCAGCAAAGCGCCAAACAGGGCCGCCTGAATCGCCAAAGTTCATGCGTTTAAAGAAATTGTTGAACTGTAGCAAATCATAAAAGTCATCGGCAATCTTGGTCTTTGCCTGTCGTCCACGGCTAGGCACTTGCCCCATATCGCCCGCCCCGTAGCCTGCGACAATAGCTTCTTGTCCTTTCAAGCTAAAGGTAGTCTTCGGGATGGTAAAATCAACGCGGTAGGGAAGATTTAGCGGTCGTCGTAGCTTCAGCACCGCAACATCAAACGCCGCCTTCTGCGTCTTGAGGAACAAAGGTTTGGCTAGCATTTTCCATGCTAATTTTGATGAATTAAAGCGTCGATGGAACATCGCGGCTTCAACCTCTGCTACCTCGGTGTAGACTTTGCCGTTATCAAGTTCAATCGGATGCGTATCGCCAACTACTACCTTGATTCGCCACGGGTTGAGGGTAACGCAATGGGCAGCGGTTAAAACATATTGTGGCGATAAAAGCGTGCCACTACAGCCACCCGTCCAAACCTTTTGAGCATCTGGTTTGACCAGTATGTGCAACCTTACCGTATAGCGACTGATCAAGTCAGTGCCCAACAGCTCACGATTGCCGCCCGTCTTGACGTGATAATCAGAAACTGGAGTGCCACAGGCACTTGCCAACAGCCAAATCCAAGCGAGTGTCAATAGATACCGCATGCATTCACTCCTTTTTTGCCTGCGGCAGACGCGGGCATGGCGTGGAGTTAGATGACTGTAAGACCGTAAATGTCTTGCGAAGATAGTCGTAGTCCTCTTCACTCATTGCGTAGTCGAATCTGGATATTATTCGTAGTGTTTTTGAGACCGATTCACCTGCTAACTTCCAAATTGCGTAGAACGAACCGCCAATAGAGGCGATCATGCCTGTGCATAGCAGCACTCGCACGGGTGTGCTCAAATTGACTAACACCAGCATGGAAGCTAGGCACGCTAATGAACTGGCGGCTGGCATCATCGTAAAGTTTGCCATAATGTTTGCCCAGCGTGAGTTGTTTGCGATAGTAGAGCTAAGGTCTTTTCTTGCGATGCTCGTGGAGTTGAGTAGTTCACAGTTGTCTTCGGTAAACATTTTATCTTTCAGCACAACAGAAGTGTCCGACTCATAGAAGCAATACTGTCCATCTGGTTGGGCGTTGGCGAAGATGATTGGTCTTTCGTTGGCAGCTAAGGTAATTAGCTTTTTGTTGCTGCTGCTGTATTCACTATCTGGCGTGCGCACTACTCGCTTGCTGTCATAGTGGTCGTTGGGCGCTTGACCGCAGGCGACCAAACTTCCAATCAGTAGCGCAGGTATCAATATCTTTATCATAAAATAATCTAATTAATTTTAGAGTTAATAATAACAGTTGCGATGAATTCATACAAAGACCTTGCGTGTTTTATTAGAAAAAACAGTGAAGTAGCATACAGGATAGTTGGTTATACCAATAGGCGCATTACCGACGTATAGGCTACCGCGCCTGCATAAATTTACTCAACTCCTGCACCCACAGCGGGTCGCTATTCAAGGCAGGGATAAGGGTGAAGGACTTGCCGCCACGCTTGATAAAATCAGCCTTTAGGCGCAGACCAATTTCTTCAACCGTTTCTAAACAATCAGCGACAAAACTTGGTGCTACCACCGCCAAATGCTTAACCCCACGCGCCAGCAGCTGGAGAGCAAACTCATCGGTGTAAGGCTTAATCCAAGGGATGCGACCAAGGCGTGATTGAAAACTTGTCGCCCAAAAATCAGTGGCTAACCGCAACCTCTTTGCCACCGTCGCCGATGTTGCCAAACACTGCCGACGATAACATAGACGATTGCTCGCTAATGCACAGCAGTCGTTGCTCAACTGGCAAGGCAGTTGACGCACTGGCAAGCCATGATAACTAAACAACAGAAAATCAACCTGGGGCATGGCATCTAACGCTCGTGCCACCGATTGCGTTAGGGGGTTGAGAAAAAATTCCTCATCATAAAAGTGATTGACCACCCGCACCTGCGGGATAAATTTTTTCTGCCCTAAAAGCTTCAAACTCATCTCAATTGCTGAACCATTGGCAGCCGAAGAATACTGCGGGAATAGCGGCAAAATCATAAGTTCCGCAATGTCTTGGCGCAACAAGTCATCTAATGCTTGGGCAATAGTAGGTTCAGAATATCTGCTCGCATAGGCAGTGATAAACGTTGGCTCTAGAGTAGCTTGTAGGCTCGCATGTAAGTCAGACATGTTTTGTGTCAAAGGTGCGGCGGACTGCCATACCCGCCGATAAGCACGCAAGGTGCTGAACTGACGCAACGGCACAATACCGATGTTTACCAGCAAGAACCGCTGCCAAGCTCTAATGTCTATAATACGCCGATCAGATAAAAACCTGCGCAAATACGATGCCACCGCTCGTCGTGTCAAAGCAGACGGCGACCCAGTGTTGATGAGCAAAACCCCGCGTTTGAGGGGCGGTGTTATATCTGCCCCATACGCCGCATGTTTTTCATGGCACGCTTGCGGGCAGCGATGGATTTTTTTCTTAACCTAATGGATGGTTTCTCGTAGTGGCGGCGCTTTTTTAGTTCTGAAATGACCCCTGCTTTCTCAACTTGTTTTTTGAAAAACCGTAAAGCACCGTCAAAAGCTTGATTAGTTCCGATGTGAATGCCTGGCAAAAATCTATCCTCCTTCTCGATTAATGGATGTTCGGTAGCCGACCTACCTAATAGCCGTCAATAAACCATAACTTATGTCAAAATAGCACGACAATTTCAACTCTATCATAAATCAACGTTGGGGTTGCCGATATGTCCATCAGGAAAAAGTTTGTTCAAAGCATTGAAAGCCGCAATCTTATAGCCTTCCGCTAGCGTCGGGTAGTTGTAAACAACCTGCGCTAACTCCTGCACAGGCGCAAGACTATGCATGAACACCATGCCGATGTGAATCAACTCGCAAGCACCCTCGCCGACGATATGAACACCGAGCACCCGATGTGTCTTCCTGCCAACAAGCAATTTCAACCGACCATGCCGCTCACCACGAATAAAGCCACGTGCAATCTCGCCGTAATGCGCCCGACCAACGACATATTCCACCCCCGCCGCGAGCAATTCCTCCTCCGTCGCACCGATAGAGGAAAGTTCGGGAATAGTGTAAACCCCAATCGGATAGGTGCTGGGGAAGTCAAACGTGCTAATCCCCAAAGCATTCGCTGCCGCAACCCTCCCCTGATGCGAAGACGTGGCAGCCAAAGCAGGCATGCCGATAACATCGCCCGCTGCAAAAATACCTTCAACGCTTGTTTGAAAGTTCTTATCCACCTGAATCATGCCCTTGCTGTCCACGTCCATCGCCAACCCCGCATCCCACAGTGCGCCTGTGTTCGGCTCACGACCAGATGTATACAAGAACATGTTTGTTCGCACTCTGCTTCCTTCCAACTCAACTATGACCTCTTGGGCAGAATCCACCTTTACACGCAACAACTGCTCATTCAAACGCAACTCAACCCCAAGCGTTTGCATCGCCGCCTGTAATTCAGCTGCGATTTCCCCATCTATCGACGGCATGATATTCGGACGCGTATCCGCCAGCACTGTCTCAACCCCAAGGGCGGCAAAGATACAAGCATACTCACAGCCGATAACACCAGCACCGTAGATAACAAGACGACTAGGAGCATGCTCAAGCTGTAGCACTTCATCTGCGTCTAATACCAGCTTGCCATCAAAAGGAATGCTATCGGGACGACGAGGTCTTGAACCAGTCGTGATGAGAACACTACCAGCCCGCACTGAAGAGCTATTGCCATCGTCATCGGTCAATCGCACTGTATGCCGATCGATAATCGTTGCTGTGCCTGCCAGTAGCGGCACATTGTTCTTGGCAAGATAGCGATGCACATGCTGCTCAAAACTCTCTGACACCGACTTGGCGCGCTCAAATATCCGCCCCTCAAGCATGTCTTTGATGATGCCAGCTGAAAATCGCTTGTCGGCATGCACCCGCACACTGTTGGTCATCGCCAGCACTTCGCGCAAAGTCTTGGAAGGCAGTGTGCCAGTATGAATCCAAGCCCCACCGATGCTGTTCTTATCAAGAATACAGACTGAACGCTGAAGTTTTGCCGTTTGCACAGCCGCACTTACCCCAGCACTGCCTGCACCGATGATAACAAGGTCATAGTGCGGTGCTGCTTGCGGTTGTTTCATTGGCTGCTCTGCTGGTTTTGTTTGCCCTGCACAGGGGAGCGGTGGCTAAAATTACGACGGTCATTGATCTTCCAATCGTAAAAAAAAGAAAGCTTACGATCAAACCGCAGTGCAATTTTGCTACGCTTGTTCAGCACCTGCTGCAGCGTCTTACTCGTCGTGCGATCAGCAAGGTAGTTTGCCAAATAGTCTCCCGCCCGTCGCTGGTCATTATCAAAATCATGGTAATACCAGTAGAGTATCTTGTTCAGCTGTAATACCTCGCCTTTGAAAAACAACTGTTTGCCAGCATTGACAAATTCACGCATATTTTCATCAAGCATCTGCTCCAGATTATGCGCAAAGTAAGCACGCAACCGCAAGCGTGGACAACTCATCGCCGCACAGTTGACCGCCATGTGAATACGAGGATCAAGCGTTTTTACC
Source organism: Pseudomonadota bacterium (assembly GCA_028877195.1). Lineage (GTDB taxonomy): Bacteria > Bdellovibrionota_B > Oligoflexia > Oligoflexales > JAPPIL01 > JAPPIL01. The sequence continues at coordinate 233 of JAPPIL010000022.1, read as the reverse complement.
GCTAGAGCAGTAAGACGTTTGTCCTGTCGTCGCAACAGACCATGCTCAATGTCATCAAGATTGAGGTCTTGACCCGCGAGATTGATCTTGTAGCTACCACTCCAAATATTGCCACCCTTAACGCGTAGTTTGTTTATCCGCAGATTCAAGAAGGCTTGCGTATCGGTAATCGCGATTTTTTTCTCCTCACTGTAGCGCAAGATCGCCGCAATCATGAAAGCATTGTAAAGGTT
>JAPPIL010000168.1 GCA_028877195.1 Pseudomonadota bacterium | reverse complement strand
AATCACACAATGGAGTTAATCAAGCAACTGAACTAACTTTCGGGGGGAAGGTCAAAATCACCAAGAGCATATAGGTCTCTTAAACAGGCTGGATAATGTGTCCACTTTTTCGGGGGCAACACCAGCATACAAATAAGGAAAGGTGATGCCCTACCAATCACCCATATCAAAACTTTTCAAACTTTTTGAAAAAAGTGCGTCTGCGACAGACATCTTGCACTACGTGAGAAATTGGCAAGCAAGCTTGCCAGTTTCTCCCTCCGTTTAGAGGTTTGATCAAAAACTTTTAGCAAGAGAAACAATAGGTGAGAGCAGGAACATGCCCTTTGGCATATTCAGGGGAAAACTACATTGTGCAGCTGTGTTAGCTAACACAACTACGCTGAAGGTGCGCCTGCCCTGCGGCAGTGAGGATACGCCCACGAGCGCTGCGACTAACCAGCCCCTTGTAGACGAGATAAGGCTCATACACCTCCTCAAGCGTGCGCCGATCTTCACCTAAAGTAGCAGCTAATGCCTCAATACCAACGGGGCCGCCCTGATAGCGCTCGGCAATTAGTCCCATGATTTGACGGTCGGTATTATCAAGACCAAGAGTATCTACTTCAAGCTTGTCAGCAGCAAACTTTGCCACCTCCGCATCGATGCTTGTTCTTCCTGCTACGACCGCAAAATCCCAAACCCGTCGCAATAAACGATTGGCAATCCGCGGTGTTCCGCGTGCGCGTTGAGCGATAATTGCTATACCACAAGCACTACAAGGGATTTTCAAGACACTTGCAGCACGCTTAATAATTTGTTCCAACTCCGCGACCGTATAGTAGTCAAGACGCTCTTGAATACCGAAACGACTCAATAATGGTTTCGACAATAGCGAAATCCTTGTCGTTGCCCCAACCAAAGTAAACTCCGCAATCGGCATCTTCAATGGTCGTGCCGACTTGCCCTCGCCGACAACAAGGTCAAGGATAAACTCTTCCATTGCCGTGTAAAGGGACTCCTCTACCGCGCGTGGCAGGCGATGGATTTCATCGACGAAAATGGTCGTGCGCCGCTCAAGGCTGGCAAGGATACCGACTAGATCCCCCTGCTTCTCAATAGTAGCGGCATTAGTCGCAACAAATGGTAAACCCATCTCATTGGCGATGATTTGCCCGATAGTGGTTTTGCCAAGCCCAGGCGGGCCATGCAAAATCACATGATCAAGCACCTGATTGCGCATCCGAGCCGCCTGAACATACGTCTGAAGATTATGCTTTGCTCGCTCTTGCCCTGGGTAATCTGCAAAGCAAGCAGGTCTAATCTTGCGTTCTTCTTCAATGCCTTCATCACCGCTAATCCTATCCGCAGCCGTGATTCGCTCTACTTTTACATCTTGTTGTCCGCTGGCTTGTTTAGTCGTTTGCTTGTGATCGGTCATCATAAATTCGCATTACGAGATGAACGCGTCAGGCGTGGCAAAGCAAGTCGCACCACATCTAACGTATCGGCACTGCCCTGCACCCGCAAACTTGCGAGCACCGATCGCACCTGCTTATCAGCAAAACCCATGTTAGTAAGCACAGAAAAAACTTCCGCATGGTCGTTTTGGTCATAGAATTCATGCGCAAATTTCGCCTGAAGTTTTTTGTAGCGATGCTTCAACTCAAGGATAATCTTGCGCGCAATCTTTGTCCCAATACCGCTCACAGCCGTGTAGACTTCTTCATTATCGGTGTTTGCCGCGGTAAGCAACACCGCAATAGACTGGCTGCGCAATAGTGCCAGTGCCATCTTCCCTCCGACACCGTTGATGTTGATTAGCTCGGCAAAAAATTCACGTTCCGCCAAAGAACGGAAACCATACAAACACAAACTGCTATCGCGCATCATCGTATAAATCCAAATTGTGCCCGTCTTCTGGGCAAGGAAGTGCTCCACGTCCACACAAGCGACTTCGTAGCCGATACCACCCACCTGCACGAGTAAAGCTTCACCGATGCGTGTTTGAAACTCACCGTCAAGCTTGTAAATCACTGCGATCTTCTTGATGTAAATGACGGAAGGTGCGGGTGCGACTATTCATCCCATCGGCAACTTTGCGCACGGTAGCAGTCGGTTCAGGGTCGGATAATAAAGCATCACGGTCTTGCTCTGTTTGTTGGATAATCCGATCAACCATCTCGTTGAAGTTGCGCATCACGTATTTGAGTTCGTCGTTTTCACGCACGGTTACATGTCCCCCCCAATTCCCTGACTCAAACCGACGCATATTACGCACAAGATTGTAAAGCGGCCCGACGATACGATGCGTAATAAACATCGTCATCACCCCGATAACGGCGATGTTCATCAACACCGCTAGCGCCATGCCAACGAAGATAGGGAAAGGCAAGAACTCTGGGATACGCAAAATACGAAAAGCAAACAGCGGATATAAGATGATCAGCATCGTTAACAGCGTTGAGAAACTGCCGACAGCAATCACCAAGCCGATATAACGGAACTGGAAGTCGCGATTCAGTAAAAATAATTTCTTGCGCATACTGCTTCTAATTAAACAGCTTTTCTTTAATTTTTTCTACTAAATCCGTCCGTTCCCAAGGAAATTCTGAACGACCAAAATGTCCATAGGTGGCAGTCTTGCGGAAAATAGGGCGATACAGCTCAAAGGTGTTTATTATCTCTCTAGGCTTTAACGGAAATACTTCTCGCACGAGTTGCTCGTAGTTTAGTTGTTTGCCTGTGCCTAACGTGTTGACGTTGATTGACACTGGTGCGGCTGCACCAATAACATAAGATAGCTGCACCACACACTTGTCGCACACTCCTGCCGCTACGAGGTTCTTGGCGATATAACGAGCAAGATATGCGCCAGAGCGATCAATCTTGGTAGCATCCTTGCCAGAGAAAGCACCGCCTCCATGTGGAGCATGCCCACCATAGGTATCAACGATGATTTTGCGCCCTGTTAAACCACAGTCTGCTTGCGGGCCACCGAAGACAAATTCACCCGCATAGTTGACCAGAAATTTTATCTTATCGCTTTGGAAAGCGGTTGGAATAGTCGGTTTGATACACTCTTCAATGACGTATTCCTCCAAAATGTCGAGTCTAGCGTAGGGGCCGTGTTGGGTCGAGATAACGATGGTGTCAATGGCATCGAGCTTACCATCAACGTAGTTGACCGTAACTTGACTCTTCGCATCGGGACGCAGATGATCATAACCCTGCTCATCATTAAAACGAAGGTAGGTAAGTCGCTGCATGAGGTGGTGCGAGAGACTTATTGATAAAGGCATTAGCTCATCAGTTTCGTTACAGGCATAGCCAAACATAATACCTTGATCGCCAGCGCCCAGTTCTTTTGTTTCACCTGCGTCGGTTTCTCCTTCGTCAACGCCTTTAGCAATCTCCTCTGATTGACTGTTCACTTGGAGGATAATGGCAAGGTTATCAACATCAATGCCTGATTCAGCATCGTAATAGCCGATGTCCTTAATAACTTGATGACAAACTTCGGGGTAGTTGATCGTGCCTGTGCTTCGCACTTCACCCGCAACAACAAGCAATGAAGACTTTGCCAACACTTCGCATGCCACGCGGGAATCTTTGTCTTTAGTCAAGAAGGCATCGAGGATGGCATCGCTAATCTGGTCGCAGACCTTGTCTGGATGTCCTTTGCTTACTGATTCGGATGTGAATTTAAACATATAATTTCTCCGTAAACAAACTCCTACACATCTGTAGCTTGTCGTCTTTAATGAATTTCCCGATGCCAAACACCTTATCTGTGTTATACGTCAGCAGAAAACTACCACCAAACATTATCGCACTGCCAGCCACTATCCATTTATTGTCATACATGAGTTTATCGCCATGCCGCAACCGCCGCATTTGCTCCTCACTGCTGACTTGCAGACGAGGCAACGGCAAGCTAGTGATTGGTAGTAGACAGTTGCCGACATTTGCCGAACTAATCTCTGCTAACGACCATGCCATCCGACTGCTTAACCCATATGCTTCGGTGCGCACAATATCAAGCACCGTCGCACAACTACCCAAGCTATGAGCGATGTCGCGCACCAAGCTGCGAATGTAAACCCCTTTTCGACAAGTTACACACAACTTCAAGCGTGGTGGCTGCCAAGCATTTATTCGTATACTAAGCACAGAGACTTGGCGTTTGAGTTGTGCAAGTGGCACAGCCAAGTTATTGCGGGCATAATAGTAAAGTGGACGACCACGATACTTGACCGCGGCGAAGAGTGGTGGGATTTGGGTTATGTTGCCGACTTGACGTTGACAGGCAGAAAATATCCTGCTGCGCGCAAAAGCAGTATTGTCCGTGCGCACGACGATGTTTCCTTCAGTGTCAAGGGTGTCGGTTTCAAACCCAAACTCGGCGACGACCATATAAGTCTTTGGAAAAAGATGCAGCAACTGCTCAAGACGTGTTGCTTTGCCGACTAGTATTAGCATCAACCCTTGTGCAGCTGGGTCAAGCGTCCCGACATGCCCGACATCACTTTGGTGCAGCAGTGTTCGCAAAGTGTGAGTAACCTTGCTAGAGGTGATGCCCTTCGGTTTGTAGATAGGCAACACACCGTTAAGCATGTTAGCGAATTTTGGTTAGCAGACTTTCAATACGAGCGATGCGCTCAATGCTAACATCATAGTAGAAACGCAACTCTGGCACTCGTTTTACATCTAATGCCGCAGCAAGCTTGCTACGAAAAAATCCCGCTGCACCACGTAACGCCACCGCAGTTGAATTATGTTCGGCACGCAAGGTGCGGAAATAAACCGAAGCAATCTGTAAGTCGGAACTCAACGCCACATGGGTAATCGTAACGTTAGCGAGGCGAGGGTCGCGCAACTCCGTCGTCAGATTGATGGCGATAACATCACGTATTTGGTCTGCTAATCTTGCTATACGCATAGTTTTAATTTTTTTATACGAGAGAGGGTAACCCTCTCTCGTGCTCTCACCTTTTTTTTATACGAGAGAGCGTTCCCCTCTCTCGTGCTCTCACCCCTATCGTCCTAAAGACATAAGCTGGTTTGAATCAGGAACAAATTTTTTCGTTCTCACGAGCGCTCGAAGCGAAAATAATTTTTCCTGATTCTGATAATACCCACATATGTCTTACGGCTATCCAACTTGCGCCTATCGGCGACTGTTAACTCTACTCAAATACAAGTGCCTTTGGGC
>JAPPIL010000268.1 GCA_028877195.1 Pseudomonadota bacterium | reverse complement strand
CTACACGTATTACCACTGCTTTTGAAGGCATCGACCATAGCCGTGCCTTGTCCTGTTATGAGCAACATGATGGTTATCAAGCCTTACGCAAAGCGTTTGCGATGTCGCCAGCGGCGGTTATCCAGCAGGTCAAAGACTCTGGTTTGCGTGGTCGTGGCGGTGCTGGGTTTCCAACTGGTTTGAAATGGAGCTTTGTGCCGCAGGACTATAAGGGCAACAAGTATATCGTCTGCAACAACGACGAAGGCGAGCCAGGCACGTTCAAAGATCGCTATATCTGCGAGTTGTCGCCACACATGTTGATTGAAGGGATGGTCATCGCGGCTTACGCAATTGGTGCGAGCAAGGGTTATATCTATACCCGCTATGAGTTTTTTGACGAAATAAAATGGCTACAAACCGCAATTAGCGAGGCATATCAAGCTGGTTATCTTGGCAAGGATATTCAAGGCAGTGGATTTAGCTTTGACCTTGACCATTATGCAGGTGCTGGTGCTTACATCTGCGGTGAAGAGACGGGGCTTTTGTCATCGTTGGAAGGCAAGAAGGGGCAACCAAAACTCAAGCCACCCTTTCCCGCGGTGTCTGGTTATCTCGGTTGTCCAACAATCGTCAACAATACCGAGACACTCGCAACGGTGCCTTGGATCATCAACAATGGTGCGGCCGCGCATCGTGCCATCGGCACTGCAAAGAGTGCGGGCACAAAGCTCTTCTGTATCTCTGGACATGTTCAAAAACCTGGGGTCTATGAATTGCCACTCGGTTATCCGTTCATGAAGTTTCTCCAAGAAGACGCAGGTGGCATGCTAGAGGGAAGACAGCTCAAGGGTTGTATCCCAGGGGGCGCTTCCGCACCGATACTTACGCCTGATGAATTACAAGACCTAACCCTTGACTATGAAGCGTTGGCGGCGAAGAACAGCATGCTCGGTTCAGGGGCAGTGATGATCATCGACCAGCGGCAGTCGATGGTTGAACTACTCAAAGTAACGGTAGATTTCTTTCATCATGAAAGTTGCGGGCAATGCACCCCTTGTCGTGAGGGCACAGGCTGGCTGGCAAACATCATGTATAATTACACCCATAGGCGTGGCAAGAGTGCTGACCTTGATTTGATGCATGCGGTCTCCAAGCACATGATGGGTCGAACTATCTGTGCCTTATCGGATGCGGCGGCGATGCCAACATTGGCGATAATAGCCAAGTATCGTAATGAGCTAGAAGATTTTCTCCAACAACCGTCAACGACCAAGCCTATGCTCAATAATCAGCATGAACATACAGTTGGGAGCAGTGCATGAGCATCGCGATCACCATCAATGACAAGGAGTATCAGGGACAAGCGGGGCAAACAGTGATGGAAATCGCTAAAGCCAACGATATTTATATCCCGCATTTTTGTTGGCATCCTGGTTTATCGGTGGCGGGGGTTTGCCGCTTTTGTATGGTGGCAGTTGAGGGGCGACCGAAGCTTGAAATCGCTTGCAACCTGCCGCTTGCCGAGGGCATGAAGATTTACACCGCTAACGCCGAAGTGGAAGAAGCGCACAAGTGGGCGTTGGAATTCCATCTGATCAATCATCCGCTTGACTGCCCGATTTGCGACCAAGCAGGCGAGTGCGGTTTGCAGGACTACTATATGGAGGTTGGCAAGTATCCTTCGCAGATGCAAGCTGACAAGGTATTGAAGCCCAAAGCTCTTGATGTCGGCACCGACTTGGTGCTTGATACCGAGCGTTGTATCCTTTGTTCACGCTGTGTGCGCTTTGAAGAAGAAGTTACTAAAACTTCGGCGCTCGGCATCTTTGATCGCGGCGATCGTTCAATTATCGGCACTTACAAAGACAAAAAAATAGACCATAATTATACTACTAACCTTGTAGACATCTGTCCTGTTGGGGCGTTTACTTCCAAAGATTTTCGTTTTCAGAAACGCGTTTGGTTTACTGAAGAGGTGAACAGTATCTGCCCTGGTTGCTCGACAGGTTGTGCCGTTGAATTGGCTTTCAACCGCAAACTACAGCGCTACTATCGTGTTAAGCCACGGGCATCAGAGGTCAATGGTCAGTGGATGTGTAATTTCGGGCGCACGGTCTATAAGCATTTGAATGTTGAGAAGCGTTTGCTGACGAGTCAGGTTTGGGATGAAGCAAAAGGCAAACAACAGGCATTGGCAACATCGCAAGTGTTAGCGCAGTTGGCGGCTAAACTGGCTGTTGCGCAGAAGATTGGGGTGCTGGTGGCATGCCAATATACAAACGAGGAGTATCGGAGTTTGTTTAGTTATTTTGCTAAACTGAATGCGAGCTTTTGGCAATGGCGTAGCGACAGTGAAGACCGCACGGCATTTGATGGTATTCTGATGCGTGGCGACCGCAATGCTAATAGTGGCGGCTTTGAGGGTGAACTGCAAAAGCTTGATCTTCAAAGCAGTGGAGGGTTTGCGGATTTCTGTGCCAATTCGTTTGATGTCGCTATCGTTCTTGCTCCCGAACTTCCCAACACGTTTGCCAACATTGAGCTACAGCTGCAGAAGTTGCAGGCATTACCCTTTGTTTCCATGTGGTCGTGTGCAAGTGTTATGCTTGCTTACAGTTATCAGCAGTTGGTGGCGATGCGGGTGTTCACTGAAAAACAGGGAAGTTTCACCAACTATGATGGTCGAGTCCAGCCGTTACCGCAAACGATGGCGGCATTGAATCAGAACTGTGTTGATGTTAGTGCCGCGGTCGCGCTGCTGCAAGTGAGTGCGCATGATGATCAGGTTAGCAACCATGATTCACAGCAGGGGGCATAAATGGCTGTGATCAAAGTTCCACCACCGCCCGTTGATCGCAATGTTTTTTTTCAAGTAGCAGGCTATTTTGCCGAGATAATGAAGGGCATGCGTCTAACATTGGGTATTTTTTTCCGCCAGTTGTTGCGAATGGAGAAGACGAATACTTTGGAATGGCCTGAACAACCTGCTGATTATGGCGACCGTTTCAAGGGCAAGCATTTCCTTACTTTGCGAGATGATGGCAAGATAAGGTGCACTGCTTGTTTTTTGTGTGCCACCGCTTGTCCTGCTGACTGTATTCATATTGAGGCATCCGAGCATAGCGATAGCAGGATTGAAAAGTTCCCTGTGCGTTTTGAGATTGATATTCTTCGCTGTGTGTTTTGCGGTATGTGCGAGGAGGCTTGCCCTGTCGATGCGATACGGTTGGGGCCAGAGTATGCTATGGCTGGACTTGCTGGCGATAAGTGGGTTTATACCAAAGACTATCTAGCGCAACGGCAGGAGTTGGTCGGTGGGGTAGAAAGTATCAAAGCCGAGAGTGCTAAACATATCGATACGGGGGCTGATAAGCGCAGAAGTTATCTACGGCATGGTGTGCACTGATGGCGAAAACAATTCCAGCCTTCTTTAGCAAAGAACTGCGTTTACTCAACGCTAATGATCGCTCGGTCGTTGAGGATATAGTAGATGATTATCCTGATGCCATCCATTCTTCCAACTGTGATGGTGAGATAGTTTATGCCAATAAGAAGGCGAGCAGTCTGTATGGGTATCCGCCTGAAGAGTTGATTGGCATGAGTATTTATGACTTATACAGCAACCCTGAACGCACCCATGTGGGGTTGAACAAACTGATTAAGCTTGGCAAGTTGGTAGTGCGTAGTAAGATCAAGCCTAAAACAGGCGAGGCGATCGACGTTATTGTCAAATCGTATGCCTTGTATGATAAGGCGGGCGACTATGTTCAGTCTTTTTCGGTGTTGGAAGATATTACCGAGCATCGCAAGTTTCAGCGGGAGTTGGCGAACAGCAACCGTTTGTCGATGATTGGTAAGTTTGCGGCGGGAATCGTGCATGACATTAGCAATCCGTTGACGATTATCAAGGGGGTCGGGGAACTAATCTCTGAAGAACCACGCTACAAGGAAGATATGACACTACAGTCTAATGTGCGTTTTCTGCAGAATGCGGTTAATAAAATTCAGCACTACTCGCGGCGGTTGTTGGACTTGCCGAATTCTCGCATCAGTGCACCAGTTACGCAGCTATGTTTAGTTGAAATTATCACTGAAGCGTTAGCGATGACTGAACCCAAGTTATCAAAGTTGAAGATCAACGTTGATAGCGACATGCCACTTGACTGTTTGGTCGATGGCTGCATGCATCAGTTAGAGCAGGTTTTTATCAATATCCTGACCAATGCTTGCGATGCGCTGACCGATAGTTCTGACCGCAAGATTAGTATTAAGATAACTGTTTGTGATAGGGACGGCATTGAAGGTGTTGTTGTTGCTATTGCTGATAGTGGCATTGGCATTCCAGCGCAGGTGCGTAGCCGTATCTTTGAGCCTTTTTATACGACTAAAGGCGAGCAAGGCACGGGCATTGGTCTTGCTATTTCGCATGAGATCGTTTCTCTGCATGGTGGTAGTATCAAGATAACAGACAATCAACCTACAGGTGTAGTGTTTGAGGTCTTTTTGCCTAAAACGCAACGACAACAGCAGGCTAGTTGATCGATTGATCTTCCTACCAAAAATAACATTCAACCACTTGACAACGGCAAAACAAAACTTACATTCCTAATGAACCTGATTGATATGGTTTAATTCAAATGGAGGTGAGAAATGTTAGTGCCTAATAATTTTTTTGAGAAAAGTTTCTTTGATAATTGGTTCGATCATTGGCATGGTGATGAGGTAACACGCTTTATGCCCAAGGCTGGTATTGCTGAACAAGAGAAAGAGTTTGTCTTAAACCTTGATTTACCTGGCTTCAAGAAGGATGAGTTAGATGTTGAGGTAAAAGGCGACCAATTGGTTGTCAAGGGTGAGCGTCGCAAAAGCGAGTTACACAAGGAGGGTGGTTATATCCGAGAGGAACGATCTTTCGGTAACTTTGAACGTAGGTTTGTGTTGCCACAAAGCGTTGAGCGTAACAAGATTGCCGTTAGCTATGTAGATGGTGTCTTGCAGGTAACGATGCCGAAGTGTGAGGAAGCAGCGGCTCGTCGTCTGAAAATCAGTAGCTAACCTCAACGCTTGTATTCCTTATCCTGTCGTCTCACTATCCCGCCTCACTTAAGGGGCGGGCATACATCAAGCCGCCACTTGTCCAAGGCGCATTCAGACCACGGGGCAACACCGGCTTTGTTGCATAAGTAATGCCTATTTTTTTATACGAGAGGCGTGAGCTT
>JAPPIL010000009.1:804-5220 GCA_028877195.1 Pseudomonadota bacterium | reverse complement strand
ATAGGCGACCAGCTTATTCGGATCAAAGCACGTGCCTTTGGGCACATGCTTTGATGCCGATAATCCCAAAAACAAACAGTCATTCTGTGTAGTTGTATGTGCCAACGCAGGTATGTGCCTACCGTGAAGTGTAGTTATGCAACAAAGGTAGTTGATCTATGTTAGTTGGTTTCGTCTCCATAGTCTTATCATTCTACTTGGTGGCATGCCTAGCGGTTGTGCAGCAAAAATCGCCCGACTTTACCCACAAGAGCGTCGGTGAAATTATCGCTGCTGTTAGCGATGGCGATAAGGTTGCGTTGCGCTCGGCTTTCAAACAGCTGTCGCATAGCCGTCAACTGCGGCAAGCTGGCGATGAAATAGCGAGAATTATTTTAAACTCCCCTGATGCCAAGATATACCACCTTGCCAAGCTTACGTATCTTTACAACCTGTTGCCTCCCGACCATCGTCAAGCGCCAGAGGTTTTTTTTGAATTGAGCAGTAGAGACAGCAAAATTTTACGACAAGTGGCGTGGGAAACCGCTAAACTTAAACCGTCAGCACGTATGACTAGCTTGATTTTACGACGAGTCAACAGCTTAATCGGTAGCGATAACGACGAAGAACTTTTCAAACCCCACATTGCTGAAGCCATTGCCGCCAATAGAGTAACTAAACTCTACTCGGTTGTGCGTGCGGGTTTGATGCACAACCAGCATGAATCTTTTGTGCGAGCGATGCAGGAGCTTAACCCAAAGCGAGCAAGCAGTGATTTTCTTGACTACCTTGCTTTGGCATCGGTAGATGATTTGCGCCAGCAAAGCCCAACATCGGTCAATATCCTTGCCTGTGTAAAGATATTTGAGCATCTCGAAAAATATCCAGTCTCGGTGCATCATCGTAGGTTTGAATCGCTGTTCTGGTATGCTATCTCTCGTAACTTGGTTTTTTCGGAGGCGGCGATCACGATACTAGAAAGATACTATGGTCAACATGCTGGTTATCTTGCCCAGTTGTTATCACGGCTACCGTATTGGGCACAGCATAGTTTTGTTGAAAACCTTGCGAGAGTGTTAACCCCTTTATCACGACAGTTTCTCGTCGTCCTCAAACAAAAAACATCGGGAGTAGATGTCATAGATGAAATAAACCAGCTTATCCGATAACTTTAACTTTAACTGGTTTTTTTTTGGAAGTATAAGACCCCTCGAACCAGAGATTTATTTGAAACGCGACGACTTTAAAAAACTATTTGAGGAAGACATTGCCCGCATCGCTTAAGTTCAAGCTCATATTCATCGCTGCCCTGTCGCTGCTTGGTTTGTATGCTGTCTCGCCGTCGATTATTTACTTTAGTTTACCCAAAGAAATAAGAAACGACGAAGAGAAGTTCCTCGCCAATGTCCCGACGTGGCTACCGAAGAAACATGTAAAACTCGGTCTTGACCTGCAGGGTGGGGTGCAGCTCGTGCTCGGCGTTACGACCAGCGAGGCGGTTGACAACAAAATCGCCCGCATTGCGACGGAGGTCAGTGAGTGGGCTGAACAGGAGGGGATAGCGATCAAGTCGGCGTTTGGTCTCAAGGATAAGCAGACTCTACGCATTGAGTTCAACGCTAGTGAACCTGAAGGTTTCAATCGTAAGTTTAAGGATGAATACTTTAACTTTATGCAGGTGGATCGTGGTGCTGTGCAGGGGGACAGTGGTGCGACCTATATCGATTATCGCTATGATGATGAGGAATTCAAACGCATCAAGGACAGTGCGTTGGAGCAGGCGGAGCGTGTCATCCGCAATCGTGTTGACAAGTGGGGGGTAAGTGAGCCGATTATCAATCGTCGCATTGATGGTTCAATCTTGGTGCAGTTGCCTGGCTTCAAGAACCCTGAAAAAGCGAAAGAACTGCTCGGTCGCACCGCCCAGCTTAAATTTCAAATCGTTGATGATGAGTTCACAGGCTTTGATAAGTTAGCAGACTCGGTGCCAGAGGGGATTGAGGCGGTAACTGACGACGAGGCAGGTGGACATCAAGCTTTTTCTTCGTATGATCGCGAGCAACTCACCGCCTTCCTGCAGGAGCATGTGCCAATCGATCGGGAGCTACTCTTTAAGAGGGAAGTTTTAGCAGGTGGTAAGAAGTCTCGCTACACATCTTATGTCGTCTTCCCGCAGTCAAAGGTCAATGGTGAGGATATTCTTGATGCCCAAGTTACGCAAGGCGATAACCTCGACCGCACACCTGAAGTGTCGCTGCGTTTCACGGGGCCAGGTGGGCGGCGGTTTGCGGAAGTTACGGGTGAGAATGTCAAGAAACGGATGGCAATTGTGCTGGATGGTATCGTTGAGTCTGCACCAGAGATTCTTGCCAAAATATCAGGAGGGCGAGCTTCAATCACTTTGGGTAGTGGGCGAGGCTATGCAGACATCCTTGAAGAGGCGCAAGAGTTGTCGCTTATCCTCAAGTCAGGGGCATTGCCAGCCACGATTAAGATTATGGAAGAGCGTCAAGTTGGCGCAAGTCTTGGCCCCGAACTCGCTAATCAGGGTGTGCTTGGGGTATTGCTGGGACTTGGTCTCGTGTTTGTCTTTATGCTTGTCTATTATCGACGCACAGGTGCGATTGCCTGTGTTGCGCTATTGTTGAACGGTATTCTGTTGCTGGCGATGATGGCAAGTTTCGGCTTTGCCTTGTCGTTGCCTGGCATCGCAGGCTTTATCTTAACATTGGGAATGGCGGTTGATGCTAATGTTTTGATCAATGAACGTATTCGTCAGGAGTTAAAGGAAGGTCGCAACGCCAAGAACGCGGTGCTGAATGGGTTTAAGAAAGCGTTTTGGACGATCATTGATGCTAACGTTACAACCTTGATTGCGGCGGTTGTTTTGATTGAAACCAACAGTTCAGGGCCGATCAAGGGTTTTGCTATCACTTTGATACTGGGCATCTTGGTCTCAATGTTTACCTCGCTGTATTGTTCACGGGCGTTCTTCAATGCCATCGTTGCTCGCATGACTAGTGATAGTGAGTTGCGCAATTGGATTTTGTCGGGGCGAGCTATTGCGTCAAAGACCAGCACCCTCAACTTCTTGCGACCTGCACGCGCCGCGTTGGGTGTTGCTTTGGTGTTGGCTATTGCGGTCTTGAGCATGGGGGGACTGCGCGGTGTCAACTGGGGGGTAGATTTTGCTGGCGGTATGGAGATGCAGCTGGGGTTTGCTGACCGTGTGCCTGCATCGGCGGTCAGGGGGGCAGCGACGAAGGCTGGGCTTGATAATATCACTATCCAGTCGCTAGGTGCGGAAGAAAAACAATACTTGTTGCGGTTTGATAGCAAGGAGGCTGCTGATGGCAGCGATAATCATAAGGAACAGCAAGACAACTTGGTGAACAGCCTCAAGGACTACAAACCAGAGGTGCTACGTGCGGATTTTGTTGGGCCGCAGATAGGTGCGGAATTGCGCAATCAAGGATTGCTATCGGTAGTTTATGCGGTGTTCTGGGTGCTGCTGTATATCGGCTTTCGTTTTGATACGCGCTTTGCCCCAGGTGCGGTTATCAAGATGACTTTGGACGTTTTGATCATGCTTGGTTTTTACGTTTTCTTCTGGCGCACGTTTGACCTTACTTCGGTGGCGGCGTTTTTGACGGTTGTCGGTTATTCGGTCAACGATACGATAGTTATCTATGACCGTATCAGGGAAAACATCAGCAGCAACGCCAAACGCGGGCTAACTCAAAACATCAACATCTCGTTGAACGAGACCTTGCCGCGCACGATTGTAACATCCTTGACCACTATGCTAGCATTAACGGGGGTATTGATATTTAGCACGGGGCAGATTTGGAACTTTGCGATGTCGATGGCTTTAGGGGTATTGATCGCAACTCTTTCGTCTACCTTTATCGCCAGTTCGTTTGTGATTTGGACGGAAAAGCTGCCGATGCTAAAGAAACTGCGCACCACAACGAGTTAATTACGAGCTACAGTTATCTTCGCACTGCACGAACTCAACCAGTATACCGCCAGTCGATTTCGGATGCACGAACAGCACTAGTGTGTTGTTCGCACCTGCACGTGGCTCACGATTGATAAGTTGAACGCCCTTTGCTTGCAACATGCTTGCCATCAACCGCACATTCTTGACGTTGAAGGCGAGATGATGCACACCTGCCCCGCGACGCTGTATGAACTTTGCAACTGTTGATGCAGGTGTGAGTGGGGAGAGCAATTCAAGCATAGGTTGTTGAGTGGCTGCTTTATCGTTGGCACTGGCAAGGCAAGTTGTGTGCACTCCTTCACAGGCAACGGTTTCGCTACTAACCGTTTGCAGTTGTAGCACTTCCGAGAAGAACCAACGGGTGCGTTGTAAATCTTTTGAAGCGATGGCGATATGGTTGATGCCTTGTATCTGGCTAGTGATAGATTGGTCGT
>JAPPIL010000009.1:0-794 GCA_028877195.1 Pseudomonadota bacterium | reverse complement strand
CCTCAAGTAGCTAATACACGCAAGCTCGGCAAAGTAAAGACCTGCTTGCTCACAATCAACCCCTAGCAATGGCTTGCGGATGGGGGATGATGGCAACGATGATAAGCCCTGCGATGCTCGTGGCGATGATGCGTAGCATGCACTGTAGCAGGTAGGGGTTGATGTCGGGGTTGATGAGGTTCAAGGTTAAACTTTCAAAAATTAGCACTACCATCTCCGCAACTGCAAAGGCAACCAACCATGAGCTGCTTAACTTCCAGATAACGATATTGCGCAATGCATGCACCGCTAGCACGATCAACCAATACGAGCTGAAATAAACACCAAGCGGCGCGACACTTCGTGTTTCCATCACCACAGCTAAACACATCGCAACAATGACAGTTGTTGAGAGCTTTGCTCGCACTGCATAAATTACCAGCCAAATGACACCCAGGTCTATCGCTGCCAATGCCAGCGCAGGTAGTATCGTCGTTTGTAGCAAGGCAATCGCAACTATCTGAAGAACAACACTAATCATAGCTTGACCATTTTATACGAGTGAGCGCAGAGTCTGGTGTCGCCACACCCTTATCTCTGCTTGTTGTTGAGATTTTTCTTGATGGCTGCTAACTCCCTCGCACTGATTTGTAGTAGATCACATATCTGTGCATCAGGCATGCCCCGTGTCAACATGCGCAAAGCATTGGCACTACGATTTTTCTCAATGCCTTTCTCAATACCTCGCTCAATACCTCGCTCTATGCCTTGCTCTATGCCTTGCTCTATGCCTTGCTCTATGCCTTGCTCTATGC
>JAPPIL010000054.1 GCA_028877195.1 Pseudomonadota bacterium | reverse complement strand
AACGACTTGTTTGTTTGCGGGGGATGCTTCCCCCGCAGGCCCCCTCCTAAACCTCCTGCTAAATACACGCACATCATTGCTTGAAAAAACTTTAGAAACACACCGCTTCAACCGATTAGCACGACATGCGGGGGACTGTATGGACATTGATATTACTTCAACGGTTAGCGGTGTTCACCCTGTTTGCCGCGCTCATCGGTTGCCCGTGGGGATATAACCCCGATGGCAATAAACTCAAGGGTGTCGTCAATGAAACGATTAGCCCTGATGAAATTACCCACATCGATGCCCGCAACAGCGCCCTGAAGCGTAGCCTTAACTTCAAAACCACAGGCGCACAAGAGCATGGACGCTACCTATCTGAATACTTGTTGCTCGTTTACAACACAGGCACCGAAGGTGGCGGCCAACCATGCGTGCGTTTCCGCTTTCGACCTGATGCAGGCGCAAACTACGGTGATGAGGATGTCGATTTTTTCCAAGCCAACCCCAGTGGAGCTTGCGGCCCCGAAGCTGCTGAAGAAGAGGAGGAGGCAGCGGAGGAAGAACGCGCAGCATTGGCTGCAACTTTAGCCGCATCGGATGTTCATCGCCCGCCTGTCTTCAATCTCAAGCAGACAAAAGAACTGTGTAGTGCCAATGTCTTCCGCATGCTCGCACCGCGGGACGGTTCAACCAGTAGTAGCAACCCACGCTTGGAGAAAATCGTTGAAAAAACAGGGCGACTAATGACCATCAGCGATGATGGGCTTGTCCGTGTTTGGGTCGATGAAGAAACGTTTCGCGGTCGCAATCCCTGCCCGATTATCGGTCGTCCCTTCACTGATTTACCTCAAACTAATTTCAACCGTATCACCACTAGCACATTGCCTGAGTTTGCTCACGGCATGATCTTCTACGATGCTGGTTCGAGTTACGACAGACCGAGCGACCATCTGACCGAGCATCATTTACAGAACATCGCTGATGAAACCGAGAAAGCCTACAAACGCTTGTCCGTCTTGGGCGAAGTCGGTGATGTCGATAACAATGGCACGATTGAAGTGTTCATCTCCCCCGAAATCAATCGCCGCCTTGCCTATGGCGGCACAAGACCACGCACTATCGATGAAATGTCGATGTTGCCCTTCTATCGTCCCTTTGATGTGCAACCGCTAGACACCCATCGCAATACTTTGAGCAACGAGGGTGAAATCGTATATCTCTGGGCACCCGACCCTGCTGGTGAGCACGGCGCACATCATGCGACCAGTCCTGGCAGCCCGTATATCGTCAGTAGCAACTCACTGACCACCAATTACAGCAAAGGTTTTATCGGCTATCAGCTGATGTCGCTGATTATCTGGCATAACAAGTATGTCAAACATCAACTCACCGCGTGGCAACAAGACAACTGGATGCGTAATGCCTTGGCGCTCCTAGCTAGTGCTTATGTCGGTGGCATTGACTTTTCCAACAAGTTCATCAACAATTATCTCTTCTCCCGCACACAACTGGTAGACCTGCATGCGCCCGAAACAGGCGAGGGTATCACCAGCGATATGAAAGTTCTTGGCATGCTAACTCTGTTTGGCTGGTATCTACACGCACGCCTCTGCGGACAAACATCAGATATATGTCAAGAACTCAAGCGCTTTATCGACAACGATCAGCTTGGTGATGAAAGCATCGCGCAAGTGTTAGGTGATGATGCTAACGATATATTCTTGAACTTTGGTTTAAGCTTTGCCACCCACGTCGCTGAACGTCCAGATGAGATAATCGCCCTGTGGGATAACAAAAATCAAAATTTTAGCATTCAACGCCCAGTTAAAATGTTCAGCGTTGATGATGATAAACACAGCACCGCAGTCAAGCCGACCCCGCTGACCATCGAACGCGCCGAAAGTGAGATGTTTTTTTCTGAGTCATTCCCAATAGTATTATCAGCCCCTCCACCGTATGCTGATGCTCGAAATAAGTTCTTTGCTGCTCCTAACTGTGTCGAGACACCTAGTGATGCCATGTGTACGGTCAGCGATGCCTACATAACCAAGCCAACGAACCTTATTCCTTATTTTAAAAACGAACCAACTGCTGGTCTAGAAGATCGTACCCATGCCGCACCGTTTCTATATGAGGACATGTATAGCTTTTGGCATGTGTTGATGCCAGATAGTGAGCTTGACTTTCGCACTAACAATAACACCGTTGCCGCGGTGCTGGTCTCTGCTTTTACCAATAACGAAATGGAATTGCTGGCAAACATCGGACGTGGCTTACAGCTGATTATCGTGCCGTTAGGGGAAAGAGACCGTAGCGTGCGAGGGCTGTTCAAAGAAAAGTCCTCCGAGTTTGCTCATATAGATGTCAGTCCTGTAAATTTAACCGACCTAGAAGCCATGTTAGACGATACGATTTACGAGGATGTCGGAAAACCCTTTGCTGATATGAGTAGCTACGCGATAACACCGACACGACAGCTGTGGGTTGCTGGCTCTAATGAGAACTTTAACATCGGTGTCTGTGCCGATGACGAGTGCGAAGATACTGCCACCAAACAGGTTAACGACAGCGATGCCTATGGATTGCTGTTTGACCCTTGCCCTGAAGATGATGCCACAGTTTGTGATAAATACACACATCAAGCGATAATCCAAGTCAAGGCTAGAGACTACAGTCGTGCAGGTAATAATGCCTATATCCCGTTTATTCTGGCAACAACCGCTAATCGCGATCTCTTCGATGGGCAAACGATTATCAGTTATGCTGACCATCTCGATATCGAAGCAGATGAGGGCACCGCACTTTGTCAAATGGATACCACTATTCGTGGTCATCCCGCGTGCACCAATACTCTCTATGACCCATCAGATTCACTTGACTTTCATCCAGTTGATAACTTCTTTCATGCTGCCTTCCCGCACCCAGAATTGAACTTCGGTGCGATGTATCCAAACTGGAGGGGGCGTGATGGTGGCAAGCAACGCTTGTTTTTGAACGAAGAAAGTTTGCGGCAGTTCCATACTTTTAAATATCCAGAGGAACAGGAAGTCAATGAGTTGAAGTTTATACCCGTCGACAATCCTTATCCTCATAATGCAGGATTGTGCCTCTCCCGTGAGCTGGCTAATGTCAAAAACGCCGAGCTGTGCAGCTTGTTCAAGGATGCGGTTTGCGAAGCTTATGATGAGGGCTGTCCGCACGAAGACCGCGAATGCGATACGGTCGGTGATCTCGAAGCCGTCGCCATAGCATTAGGAACTCCGACCGCAGAGATGATAGATCAGTTTACTGAATCCCGTTATGTCTGTGGTTATAGAAGTGGGGAGGGTTGCCCCAATACAACAGTTATAGGGATAATCAAAGAGCTGTTCTACACCCCTGCTGGTACTGCTGTCCCTAGCTGTGCGGCAGGTGTTCCTCGTATGTTGCGTTACTATGCATCGCTTGCAGATCAAAACATTGCAACCCACCACGAACCGTCGGTGCTTGGTTGGCGCATGTTTGAGGTGATGAAAGACCACCACCATGGTATGACAGATCGCTCTTGTTTCTTTCAGTATGCGGTGCGTAATCCAGAGAAAGATATTGAAGCATGCCACTTCGATACGAGCTACTTTACTGACGTAAGCTCAATCCTCCAGCAGATCGATGCGGAAGCAATGTTTGTAGGAGGGTGCACTGCTGAAACATCGTTGCACGATAGCGGTGATATCGGAACTAAACAGGTCTGCCCTGGTATGCTTCTCGCAAACGGTTATGTCCGTAGCGATGCTGATGATGGCGATCGCACCTACCTACGTATGCCGTTTCTTTTACAGAACAACCGCCGTCGCTTGCGCATCTATCAGCACTTGCCTAGCGAAATCCTCGCTGCGGAGGGCTACATCGACATAATCACCTTCAATGTGCCCTATGACGGCAGCAAGACTGATAACCGTGCCCTTATCAACCTTATCGTTGGTGGCTTGAACGACACCGAAGGCAAGTATCTTATCCGTGCAAAGATCGTGCGGCGCGAGAAGAGGTAGTGCTCACTTGCGACAGAAGCAAATGTTTCGCCAAGCTATAGGTGTTTTTCAACCATTGCGGTAAGGCGTTGTTTTGATGCTCCGACCAGTGTGTCGATGACTTCACCGTCTTTCAATAGAATAAAGTAGGGAATGGATCGCACTCCATAGGTTGCGGGAGTGTTGGCGTTTTCGTCAACGTTGAGTTTGCCGACCAAGAGCCTGTCTTTGTATGCAGTTGCCAAGGTATCTAGCACAGGGATGATTGACATGCAGGGTGCGCACCATGATGCCCAAAAATCAACCAGCACAGGTGTCTTTGCCTTTAGCGCTACTGCGTCAAAGTTCGCATCGGTGAATGTTTTGACTGCTTGTTCTGTTGCTTCTGCTGACTCGTGGTTTTCGCCCATCATACTCCCCTTCAAGAATGGATTGAGGTTAGCGTTTCCCGCCGCCAACCGTCAAGTTTTTTGTCGCCCCACCGCATTGATAAATGCAGCCATGCTAGCGAGCAGGCGTTGATTGTTAGCTGGTGATAAGATGTCGCCAGCTAACACATGCGATTGCGGATCGCCGCAGTTGGGGAAAATAATTTTATACTTTTGTTTAGTTGCCGCTTGCGCAAAGAAACTATCCATCGCACGGGTCGAAAGAACCTTATCGTCAGGGCAGTAGGCGAGAAGCAGTGGTTGATTGATGCATACTTTGCTGGTTCGCACTTCCCGCACCAGTTTCAGCATTTCGGCTAACGAGACCAGTGGGTAGGTCGTCGTCCAATAACGGTTATGTTTAGCATTGATCACTGGTGTCTTATGCTCCTTGCCAACTAACAGGTATAGCAGCGGATACAAAAAAGAAAATCTAAACAACTCGGCACGACGATCGCGCAAACCAAAATTTGGCGACAGCATAATGTAGGCGGCGATATCGTAGCAACCCTGTGCTGCCAGCCAAGCCGCCAATGTCGCACCAGTGGAGTAGCCGATGAGGATAACCTGTTTGCCTATCAGTTTGCCAAGCTGATAGCTCTGCACGGCATCCTGTTGCCAGTCTGAAGCCTTTGCCTGTGCTAAAAACTCGGCACCGTTGCCATGTCCTGTCAGACGGGCAAAGTAGATGTTTGCGCCAATCTTGGCAGCTAGCTGTTCACAGACAGGGCTGATCTCTTGCCGTGTTGCCGAATAACCATGCAGATAAACGAGAGCGATAGGGCGCTGCATCACCTTGCCCTGATGCCAGAAGACCTTTTTCTCCATGCCAGCACCGACAGTGTGTTT
>JAPPIL010000131.1 GCA_028877195.1 Pseudomonadota bacterium | reverse complement strand
CCCCCCCCCCCCCCCCCCCCCCCCCCCCCCCCCCCCCCCCCCCCCCCCCATACAAAACAAAAAATGAACAGTATGCTAAACACTGATGCCTTACAGCTCCATCGCCAACGTATCAAGTCAGGCACTAATCCCCCACTATTTCCTGTGCTGGACAGTTGTCGGCTAGACAATGGCGCAATACTCACCTTGCCTGCTAGTGCGGACAACGCCCATGCCGCGGTGCGTAATTTTGCAACGTTTGTGCCCGCGGCAGGTGCGGCAAGCCGTTATCTTGCCCCACTGCAACCACTGTTTGAGCAACCAACTGCTGCCCAACGAACACAAACTCTACCCTCTTTGCTTGCCAGTCCAATGCCCACAGCCTTGCGGTCTTGGTTAACTGCACCAACACCAATGCAGTCGTTGCGCAAGAACTTGCCAACCTGTAAAGCGCTCTACCCTTGCGTATTGGAAGGCACAACCTTTTTGCAGATGAAGGACATTGAGCATCGCAGTATCGGTGAATTTGCTGAACAGTTTTACATCGTGCCCAGCGGCACAAAATTCAACGTCAATGCCCACTGCCTTGAACAAAGCGAAGAATTTTGCACCTTGCGTTTTTATCCTGATGGTCAAGAGGTTATGCCCTTATCTATCGTCCCTGCCGGGCATGGTGTCTTGGCGGGCATGTTTGAGCGCTTACAGACCGATGCGCACTCGCTGTTCATTCGCAACATTGATAATGTGATGGGAACAGGAGTAGAAGTTATCAAAACAACACGAGCGTTCCTATCGTTGCATGACCTGCTCTTTCAGCAAATAAAAAAAATAAGAACCTCACTTGCGACACAAAACTTTGCGACTGCCAATGCTGTGGCAACTGAAGTTATCACAAAGCTTTTTGGCAAACAAAACACCGATACACCGCTGCATTATCTAATGCAGAATTTATTTCACACCGATACAAGCACAAATTCGTTGCAACGCTTATATCAACGCCCGTTGACTCTCCTCGGTCAAGTGCGCAACACTGGCAAAGATAAAGGTGGCGTGCCAGCCTTTGTCCGCTGGCAAGGGCAACGGGTAAAAATATGTCTTGAGACACCGCACATGTCGGCAGCTGATGCGCAAGCCCATCAGTTCACGCACTTTAATCCCGTGTTTGTAGCGTGTGAGTTGCGAGCCGATTATGACTATACACCCTTTTGGTTGTTAGCAAAAAAAACTTATCAAGGTGAAGAGGTCATTTATCACGAGTCATTGCTGTATGAAACTTTGAGCAATAGCAAGCATTGTAATTCCGTGTATGTGGAAGTGCCGCGGGCAGTATTCAATCCGCATAAAGTGATTACCGACGCACAAGGTAAGAGTCTATCTGATTGGGGCGTTAAAAGTCTGTAGTATTCAATTGTATTATTCCACAAAGACAGTAGAATAGTTTCCAATCAATCGTGAACTGAATCTGGAGTGTCATATGGGTAAGAAATTGAATGCACTGGCGTGCACGCTTGTGAGAACGTTTTTGCTCGGCTTATTGACAGCCGTGGCACTGATGCTGTTGCCATTGCAGTTACAAGCGGAGGCGGTCAAACAAATTATCCGCATTGGCAACGGAACAGAACCACGTGAGCTTGATCCTATCTTATCAACTGGTGTGCCTGAATCACACATTGAGGATAACATCTTTGAAGGTCTATGCAGTCGCGACCCACTGACCGAGAAGACAATCCCAGGTGCCGCCGAATCATGGGAAATTTCTGAAGACGGTTTGACCTACACCTTCAAGTTGCGCAAAAACCTCAAATGGTCGGATGGCGTAAAGCTAACCGCTCATGATTTTGTCTATTCGTGGCGACTGGCACTTGACCCGAAAACCGCTTCCGAATACGCCTATCAGCTTTATTACATCAAGAATGGCGAGGCATTTAACAAAAAGAAAATCACCGACAACACCAAGATTGGTGTGGTGGCACAAGACGACCGCACGCTTGTCGTTACTCTTGAGCGACCAACTCCATATTTTTTAGACATCGTTGCTTTCCACACTCTGTATCCTGTGCCGAAGCATGTTATCGCTAAACACAAGGAGAAGTGGACGAAGGAGGGCAACATCGTTGGCAACGGCGCATTCAAACTCGTTGAGTGGCGTTTGAATCAGCATATCAAGCTTGTGCCGAATGAGCACTATTGGGATAAGGACAAGGTAAAAATCCAAGAGGCCTACTTCTTGCCGATTGAAAAAGCCGAGACGGAAGAAAAGTCCTTTGCCGCAGGGCAGTTGGACATGACTGCAACCTTGCCAACGGTTAAGATTGCTACTTACATGCGCGATAAGCAAAAGAATCCAAAGACCAGCCCCTTTCGGCGTTCGGCGATGTTTGGCACTTACTACTATCAATTTAATACCAAAGCGAAGCCTCTGGACAATAAGCTTGTGCGGCAAGCATTATCGTTGACAGTTGATCGCACATTGATTGCCGAAAAAGTGGCGCGGGGTGGACAGATTCCAGCCTGGTCTTTTGTGCCGCCGATTGAGGGCAAGTATCAACCGAAAAAATATCTCAACACTTCGGTCAGCAAGGCCGATATTGCGAAAGCCAAAGCACTGCTCAAGAAGGCAGGTTTCCCAGATGGCAAGGGGATGCCAAAGATCGAACTCCTGTATAATACCAGCGAGGGACACAAGAAGATTGCCCTTGCTATTCAGCAGATGTGGAAGAAACATCTCGGTGTTCAGATCAAACTGCTCAATCAAGAGTGGAAGGTATACTTGAACACTACTCGTAGCGGTAAGTTTCAAATATCTCGGAGGGGTTGGATTGGCGATTATTTAGACCCGAACACATTTATGGATTTACATGTTGAGGGCGGTGGCAACAATGAGATTGGTTTCGCTCACCCTGAGCATGACAAGTATATCAAGCTGGCAGCTGCCGAGTCTAATAACAAGAAGCGCATGGATTACTTCCACAAAGCTGAAGCAATTCTTTTGGATGAGGCAGTCGTAATGCCGATTTACTACTATGTGTCTAATAGACTTGTCTCACCGAAAGTTAAACTTGTTGATAACAAAGGCAAGCTTCATCCTTGGCGCGGCAATTTGTTTGATCGTTTACCACTCAAACATTATGTGATGACCAAGTAGTGCTTGAGAATGACAAGCCCCTTGTTATAGATAGTGTCCCGCATAGCCACGAGCGGGACACGCGTGCTTAAATACATCATCGGCAGATTGTTAGGTATTATCCCAGTGCTATGGGTGCTGGCGACGATTACCTTTTTTTTGGTGCGGTTAGCACCTGGCAGTCCGTTTGATAGTGAGAAGGCGGTCTCACCTGAAATACTCGCACACTTGAAAGCAAAGGCTGGCTTTGATGAGCCGTTGCCGATGCAGTATTTGATCTACATGAAGAACCTTTTACAGGGCGATTTGGGGCCGTCGTTCCGTTATACCAACCTCTCGGTCAATGAAGCGATCGCCACAGCCTTGCCTGTTACGATGCAGTTAGGCTTGTGTGGGTTGATTTATGCGATAATTTTGGGTTTTGGGTTAGGGATGTTTGCGGCGACGAAACCAAACACTTTGCGCGACTATGGTTCAATGGGGTTCTCGCTGTTAGGTGTATGTATGCCATCGTTCATGATTGGGCCGCTGTTGATGCTGCTTTTTGCCATCAAGCTGCGATGGTTCAACGTTTCGGGGTGGGAGACGTGGAAGGACATGGTGTTACCTTCCTTGACTTTAGGGACGATCTTTGCCGCGTATTTTTCGCGTTTGGTGCGGGTTGGGTTTTTGGATATTTTGAATCAAGACTTCATCAAGACTGCGAAAGCCAAAGGTTTATCGGCGAGGCGGATATTTCTTCTCCATGCTGCTAAAGGCGGAGTGTTGCCCGCGGTAAGTTTTTTGGGGCCAGCGACAGCGAGTATCTTGTCTGGTTCTCTCGTGGTAGAAACAGTCTTCAATATTCCTGGTATCGGACGGTTTTTTATTCAGTCGGCGTTCAACCGTGATTATGGCATGATTATCGGCACGACCTTGGTCTATGGTGTGATGCTTATCTTGCTCAACGTTGTGGTTGATGTTGCTTATGCGTTGTTGAACCCGAAGGTTAGATACGATTGATATGAGTGTGATGACCAAAACCGCCACAACTGCGATCGATGAGTTGAAGCAAGCCGAGCAGGGCACTAGTCTTTGGACTGAAAGTTTTTATCGGTTCAAGAAAAACAAAATGGCGGTGCTGTCTATTTTTTATCTGTTGATACAAGCGTTGATGGCAATTTTTGCGCCGATGTTAACGAGTTATTCGTATGAGGCGACTGATTTGATGCTTGGGGCGGTAGCGCCAAGTTCCGAGCATTGGTTTGGAACGGATGAACTGGGGCGTGATATTTTTACCCGCACTCTGTATGGGGCACGGATCTCGTTGGCGATAGGATTGTTAGCGGTCGTTGTCAGTTTGGTCATCGGCATAATCTATGGTGCGGTGTCAGGTTATTTTGGCGGCAAAGTTGACTACTACATGCAGCGTTTCTTGGAGATTCTGTATGCGATACCGTTCATGATTTTGGTAATAATTTTATTGACGATGTTTGGGCATAATATCTTCATGCTGTTCATCGCTTTAGGGGCAATACAGTGGCTAACGATGGCACGTATCGTGCGTGGGCAGGTGATTTCCTTGAAGGAGATGGAATTTGTTGAGGCGGCACGCTGCATGGGAGTAGGGCGATTGATGATTATCATGCGCCACATGATTCCTAATATCCTTGGGCCTGTTATTGTTTACACGACGTTAGCGATACCTGCGTTGATATTGGAAGAAGCATTTTTAAGTTTTTTGGGGTTAGGTGTTCAAGAGCCGATGTCAAGTTGGGGAACGCTAATCTCTGATGGAGTGGAAATTATGGAGGAGCATCCTTGGGCATTGGTCTTCCCAAGCTTAACATTGATGCTCACACTACTGGCATTGAACTTCCTCGGCGACGGTTTGCGTGATGCCTTGGATCCGAAAGTGAGTCAACATTGATGTTTGTTTTGTTTGCGGAGGGCGTTCCCCCCTCCGCACCTCCCCCCTATCGTCTTAAGACATATGCTGGTTTGAATCAGGAACAAATTTTTTCGTTCTCACGAGCGCTCGAAGCGAAAATAATTTTTCCTGATTCTGATAAATACCAACATATGTCTTACGACTATACATGGTGCTGTATAGGCACAAGCACCGATGTTTGCTGCTATACGGTTGCTTGCGCCAATACCTACTTGGCTTGTCCGCAAGACAGATGCTTGGTTTATCAGAGTCAGAAAAACTATTTTGTCG
>JAPPIL010000044.1 GCA_028877195.1 Pseudomonadota bacterium | reverse complement strand
TGCGGACAAGCAAAGCATGTTCTTATACAGCATTTGTATAGTCGCAAGACATATGCTGGTATCATCAGAGTCGGAAAAAAATATTTATGAGACGAGCTGTTAGCGAGCGAATAAAATTTTGTTTCCGACTCAAACCAGCATATGTCTTAAGACGATAGGGGGGAGGTGCGGAGGGGGGAAAGCCCTCCGCATAAAAAAAAAGATAGAAGCGCCTCCTCGCATAAAAAAAAAGAGAGCAGTGAGAGGCACTGCCTTTCATAAAAATCACAAACGTGGCTTGGTATCGATAGACAAGGCATGAATTTCTTTCTTCATGTAGGCAGCAAGGGCATCGTAAACGAGTTTGTGTTGGTTGAGGATGCTCTGGTTGTTGAACCGTTGTGAAACGATGGCAACATGCCAGTGGTCGCCAGTGCCAGTCAAATCCTTAACATTCAATTCGGCATCAGGAAACGAGGCTAAAATCGCCGTGCGTATCTGCTGTGCGGTCATGCGTTTACCAAAGTAGTTGTGCTCCTGCTGGCAGCAAAATGCTGTGCAACAGAACACCTAACATATCTAACTATGTCTAAAAAACAACTCTTGTCTTCAACATGATTAAAATTTTTTCGTCAGCTGCCGACAGGCATTGTGAGGTCGTAATCTTTGTGCGTGTTTTGATGAGGAGTTTATCGATGAAGGTTCTGTTGATTGCGTTGGTGCTAGTTCTTCATGCCTGCTCCGCAGCTCAACAAGATGGCGGTAGCCTTGAGGTTGGCAATCAAACTGCTAACGAAGCAAATATCGGCAATACTGGCATGCCTGGTGATGAGATGCAAAACTCATTGTTGAGTGGTGATGAATCATTCAACAACCCAACAGGTAACCTTACCGAGAATAGCAACCTGCCTGTCAACGATGCCCTTAACGCTAATCAAGGGCTAGATACAGATACTGAAGTGCCACCAGTAGACAGCCCGACTTTCACTGGCGGTGAGGCGGTGCGCTATGTGAACAGAGACGATGTTAATGCCTATGCACAGCCAGACAGTTCATCAAACATCGTCGCAACTCTAACTCAAGGAGAATGCGTGCTCGCAAACATCAGCGGTGAGTTTGCAGAAACCCGTCATGGCTTTATTGCCGTATCAGACTTGTCAGAAGCATTGCAGCCGCGTAGTTTTGTCGGTAATGACTGGCGCTGAACCACAGCATAAAGTATACACATTTGTGGGCTGTTGAGTTAAAACCTCGCAGCAGTTCGGCGGCAGTCGGGTGGCTGATATTATTTTTGCCATACGACGGAATATCGTTCCCCATCACCCGTAAAAACAGTTATACTACTGGAAACACACTTTTAAGGAAGACAGCAGATGCCTAGACCGCAAGGGACGAAGCGCAAACAGCAGATAATTGAAGCTACCGTTGAATGCATCATCAAGCACGGCTATTACAACTTCTCAATGCAGGATGTTGCCGATGCTGCTGATGTTAGTAAAGGCATAATTCACTACTATTTTTTGAATAAAGACGAACTGATGATGGCTGTCTTGGACAGGTGTGCGGCGGACATTGAGGCAATACTAGTCAAGCGAATTATCGCCGCTAAAGACCCTCTACAGCGCTTAAAAGTCTTTATTTCGGTATGCTTTGATGTTTTGCGGCATAATAGGGAATACTACCAAGTCAACATGGATTTTTGGACGCAAATTAATCAAAAGCAAGAAGTCCGCACCGCAATTGCCGAGCATTACCGCATGATTCGCAATGCAGGGATTAAGGTAATTGAGGATGGTATTAAGGCAAAAGTATTCAAGAGTGTTGATGTCAATATGTATGCGTCGCTTATCGTGTCCATCGTCGATGGGTTTAGTTTACAATACCTGTTTGATAACGATGCCTTTGACTATGATAAGATTACTACTGTGGCTAGTGAGTGGATTATTAGCGGTTTACTGTCTGATAATTGTGAGCAAACTAACGCACACCAAGCATAGTAATCTGATGAGGCAAGGGCATGCCCCAGACAACAGCACAGGGGATAGACACAGCTAGTGCAGAAAGGCTACGAGCGGTCGTAGACAGGATTAGGCATAACGACCGTATCTCTCCTTCAGAAAGCGACCAGATAGCACAGTTACTTGTCGATTACGAGTGCTGGGACAGTCTTTTTACCCTGCTCGGCACTCATAGCAAGGATAACCAAGAACTTTTTCTTGCCAACCAAAAGTTCGCTATCCGCACCCATATAAAATACGTAAATGATGACCAAGCATGTGTTGAATTGTTGGATAAAATCATCACTACCTACAAGGTCAACTTTAGTTTCATTTGGGATGAGGTGCGGCATCAGCTAGAAGACGATGTTTTGTTGCAGGCAAGAGTTTTGACGGCGATATGGGACAGATTTGACCAGTTAGATTGTCGGGTAAAGTGTCTAGAGCGGTTATGTCTTGTTTACGAGAAAAAACTCGCCGACGATGAACAGACACGCAAGCATTATCGTCTGCTGATAAATGTTGATGCTAATAATATTCGAGCGCTAAAGTATTTTAAATCCGTGTATGTCTATAATTTTCAATGGGATCAAGCTATTGCCGCGATCAAAAAAATTTTACAAGTCTCTAGAGGGTTGGACAAGTATCGTGCTGCCCAAGAATTAGCGGCAATCTATCTTTACTCCAAGCACAAACCGAGTCGAGCATTGGCGGTGCTAGAACGCTATTGCGAAGACAGTCCACTCGACAAGTCGATGATTTTGTATGACTCATACATTCGCCTAGAGGATTGGGGCAGTTGTATAAAAATTTTACAAGGCAAGATAAACAGCAACAACAATACTACCCAGCAAAGTCAGCTGCATCTCAAGATTGCAGGGCTATACACTCGTGCTGGCAATAGTGCGGCTGCCGTAACCGAGTATCGTGCCGCTTTTGCGAAAGATGTGAATTGCATCGAAGCATTGGAAGCGATGATCGGTATTTACGCTAAAGAAGATGCTTGGGAAGATGTGCTTGAGTGTCTGCTTGATATTCAGGCTAGGCTGGCGGAACGCTCACATTATCTGCGTGTAGAGCGCTTGGTCAACCGCATCAAAAAACATACAGCCTGATGGTTACTTCGTTCAAGTGCTGGTTGCCCTGTGGCGCTGCTTGCGCCTGGAGGCGACATTTGCTCGGTATCAAATCACGTGTCTTTGGGCGCATGATTTGATACCGCTAAGGCATCTCGTGCAGCCTTGACCATACTATAGATCGTGCCTTTGCTTAACCGCAGCTCATCAGCAATCTGTTGATATGTCTTGCCTTCGCAGCGCAAACGATAAGCATGGGCAGCGGCATCAGCATCGACCTTGATCGGTCGCCCTAACCGCACGCCGCGATTGCGCGCTGCCTGCAGCCCTGCCCGCACTCTCGCAACGATAGTATCCCTTTCTATTTGGGCAATCTCCGCAAACGCCGCCAATATCGTGCGCCGAAAAGGATTCTCATGGTCAAGGCTCATTATCGGCTGTGTAACGCTAATGAAAGCGACATCAAACTCATCAAGGTCAAGAAGGGTGCGAATAGCATTCGAGGCACTGCGACTGAAACGATCAAGACGATAGACGACGATCGCGTCAATCTTGCGGTTCATCGCTAATTGCATAACCTGCCGATAGCCAGGACGACGCATATTCAAACCAGAGTAGCCCTCGTCCTTGATCGTATAAACTTTGTTTGGAGGAGGGTCGCGCTTCGCTAACCAACCTTGTAGCGCTTCATGCTGAATGTGTAAGTCCTGCTTATCGGTGGATACACGATAATACAGGACTACTCTCTTTAACATTTATTTCAGCTATCCTAATCGCTGTTAGCATAGGAGTTGTTAATCAGCATTTAGGACGACGATGATGTGGATGCCAACCATCTTTCTTGGCATCGCAAGCAGGGTTGGGGAAATGTTTTGAAGCCTTACAAGTCCAGCCCCAGTTTTGCAGTCGTTTGATCAGTAGCTTGGCTTTGCTTTGACAGTAGCCTCTAGTGTGGTGGGCATGCCATAGTATCTTGCCGCCCGACTGCGAGTGTTCCGTGGGCTTGTAGTAGCGCACTTGGCAAGGGAGTTTTTTGGGGTTAAGGGCATATATATGCACAACAAACCGTCGCTTGCCGTCCATCTTACACTTGGTTGACTCGGCCCCGAATCGAAAATCATCAAATACTTCATCAAGCCCATCGGGAATAACCAAGCTGCTGGTAGCATGTGCCGACCAGCTTGCACACAGTATCACCGCTAATGCTAGCAATTTCATTAACCGTTCCTCCTTAAGTTTGCGAATCCAAAGCGAACTCACAGTAGGTTCAAATAAAAAATTAAGTAAACCACAAATGTTTCCGATATTTTGTCATGATTAACCGATCGGTGCAAGACATAACATCATGTATTTACTAACAATACCGACAGCACTGCTAATGCTGCTCGCTTGCCAGCAAGCGCAGTTTTCAGCGCCAACAAAAGCCCCGCAAGTAGGTAGCGATCACCATGTGAGAAACGGCAAACCGCTCCAGCTTAAGACCACTTCAGATGCACAGGAGGTGGTGAACCTCTCAAGCCCAGAACGTCAAAGCACGATAACCATTACCGCCGATACCGAGCGCTCGTATCGCACGATTGCCGCGGCCAGTAATGCTAATGGAAGTGTTAGACAGACAGGGAAAGTCGCAAGCACCCGTGTAGATAGTAGAGATGCGATCATCGACATCGCTATTGTTGTTGATGAGTCCGAGTCAATAACCAAAGAGACACTTATGGCAGTGGCGAAGGAGTTAAGTGCCAAGCTTACCACTAAACTCACAGGTTCGGACTGGAAGATCGCCGTAACAGGTTCAAGTAAGGGTAGTGAATATCTCGAAGCATTGAGTTCAAAAAGCATTGACGACCATGCTGATAAACTCAACGAATATCTTGTTGGTGTAAGACAAACGGGAACAAATTATAATAATGAGCTTATGATCGACAACGCGGTTAAGCTTGTCAACAACCCGCGCTGGCAACGCAACAACGCGGATGCCCAAGTTGTTCTGCTGATCACTGACGAAGACCTGCAATGTGTGAGAAATAATAGGCACGTAGGGACTGGCACAACTTGCGAAAACAAAGACAATAGAGAGAGTGAGCGCTTATCGAAGAACTGGAAAGCTAAAGATAACACTCGCAGTGTCTTTGGTATTATCAAAGACACTGATGACACAAGACAAAACTACTTAAGCACCTGTGATAACGGCAACAACAGTTGCTATAAAAGTGTTAACAATGTGTATAAGCCAAACAACGGCAATGGTCATCTCTTTGATCTGATCGCAAGCATCGGTGCGAATGACTTC
>JAPPIL010000113.1 GCA_028877195.1 Pseudomonadota bacterium | reverse complement strand
CCTATATGCCGTATTCTTGATAGACCATATGCAATAAAACAAAATATCATAAAAGGAATTCTGGGATACAATGGGCAAATCTGAAAAAGATAAGAAGCAAAGACAACTCTTCAGCATAATAGAATCCAAGGACAACGAATCAAATCGCAAATACTTTTTTGAGCAAATTACCAAGAAAGCAGATGCGACTTGGTTGCCAATTCTCAAAAATAAAGGCTACTTCAAAAAGTCGCCTGAATTGTTGCCAATGAACTACTTAGTGAGTGTGGCTAGTGTTAAATCTGATCTAGTTGCTAAAATTATTTCAAAAATTCCTACGATAGATAACCCTAGAATATGTGATACGATGATGGAGATTGCCGCACAGCTGCCACCAAAGCAGTCGATGGCGATAAAGGCAAAGGTGCTTAAATACGTGAGCAAAAGCTCTAGTCTTTGGGGAGAAGAAGCTGCCAAGCTTTTAATTTACTGGTCAGAAAACAAACAATCAGCAGCTGCACTAGAACTCCTTCAAAAATTAGTTGGCTTTTCTCCAGACCCCGAAGATAAAGAAAAACGCAAGCGACGTAAGGGTTACAATGAGCAACTAGGGCACATGGAAAAGGTTCGCCTGTTAGTAAGCACAGGGCTAGAACCTAAACACCGTATGGATGTTTACTTTTACCGTGAGATGATGAACAAGGCTGTACCTCAACTCATAGAAAAAGAACCATACAAATCTGCTGCTATCCTCATCAAAGCAACATCCAAGATGATCAGACTAAAATCTCACAATGATGGCATGAACTACTTTGACTGGGATATACAATCTAGTATTGGCGGTGAACAGCAGGATGAGCAGCAGAAGGGACATGAGAGAACGCAGATCGATACGATGATACTTGCTTGCGAGAAAGTCTATGAAAAGCAACAAGATAAAATTGCAGAGCTGGACAAAATTTTGTGTGATGAAAAGATGCCCTTCTTTGAAAACTTGCGCCTACGTCTTTTTGCTAAGTACCCCAGTGAAGCGACTAAACCTTGGATAAGAGAGTTTATCCTTAAATATGATGGATATGGCAAAGATCCGTTTGATCATGATTTTTATAACATGACTGAAAGTGCATGTAAGCAATTCGGTGAAGAGTTTCTCACGGTGGAGGAGCGCACAAAAATTTTTGCGACCATCAATAGCGTGTCTTTTAGTGATGATAACAGTAGGTCATACACAGAGAACGATCTTCGTCGCACACAGTTCTACCCCTTTGAAAGGGTACTATTTGGTAAATACAAGGACATTTTCCAAAGACTAAAAAACATGCCAATCAAGAATAAGGAACATCCGCATTACCACACACCCAATGAAACAGAAAGAAGGTCAATACATGACCATAGTCCCTACTCTTACGACAAACTTGCTAGCTTTAGCGACTCGGAGTTATTTGATCGCATAAACAACTGGAGCGATGAAAAACAATTCATCAAAGATGATCGTATCGTTGCTATCAACAGGGTTGGCTTTGCTGCAATGCTCTTTGATGTTTTTAAAGATTTGATTGCTTGCGATCGAAAAAGAATGGCGTTCTGGTTAAAAAATTGTGACAGGATAGAGCACTCGGTCTATCTGCGAGAAATTGTCTTTGCGATGCACGAGCAGGTTAAGACAGAAAAATACGACATGCTTGATGTATATTTGGAAGTCAGCAAACGAGTTCTCATCTATTCCGATGAAATGTGGCGCAAAGAAAAGAGCAGGGAGCTGCATAGCAGAGATCCAGGATGGTCAAGTCCAAGATGGGCTGTTTGCAAGCTTGTTAGTTCATATCTTGAGCGACAGGTAGAGTCGTTGTCTTCTGTTTGGAATAGCATACAATCAATTTTGATGATGCTTTGCACGCAGTATGATCGCGAGCTTGACGAAGAAAAACAAAAGTCTACCATACGACACGATCCACTCCATGAAGGCATCAACACCATTCGTGGTCGCTCTTTAATCGTGTTATGCAATTTTGCAATTACTGCGTATAAGTGTGAAGCTAGCTCTAACCTCTCGGCAGCGCAGCAAATTATCAAACAGCGTTTAGACTCACAAACAGAGTATGTTTTACAGCCAGAAGAACACGCTATTCTCGGTATGAACTACCTCCGCCTACATGCCATTGACAAGCATTGGACAAGTCTGCATAGGAAAAATATTTTTCCGCAAGACAAGCCAAATGCATGTGCCGCAGCTTTAGGTGCTCTTGTTGGCTACAACAAACCATGCAAACTGATGTTTGAAGTTGTGCGAGACAACTTTAATTTCATTATGCAACATCTTGATAAGTTTAGATCAAAAGATACTTATGGAAAAAGCCTGTTGCATCCATTAGAGATACAGTTGTTTTCCTTCTATCTTGCTGGTGAATATTCTCTCACTGGCAAAGACAGCCTACTTGACCAGTACTACACTAATACTGCATATGATAAAAAAAATCGTGGGGAGCTGCTCTACACAGTTGGTGATAATTTGCGTAATGAGAACGATAAGTTTAGCAAAGATGAACTGAAAAAGATCCTTGATTTCTTCAAGAAAAGGGTAGAGGACGGCGATTTCGTAGAAATGGGGGATTTTAATCCCTGGCTTGATGTTCAACAGTTAAGCATTAAGGAGCGGCTTAATGCTTGTATCAAAGTGTTAGATACATGTGAGCTAAAAAACTTTTCAATCTATAATTGGCTGAAAAAATTTTGCAAAATGCTACCAGATCACACCGCAGAGGTAGTCAAATGTTTTGAAAAGCTTGTATGCCGAGATAACGTTAAGATCTTCCACATAAATAAAGATCAAGTGAAAACCATCGTGGCTGCAGGACGCAACAGCAACACTGATACGCAGAGACACACAGACCGCGCAGTAGACTGCTTGCTTAAAAAAAGTTTAATCAACGTAGATGATTTGAATAGTTGCAATGATGTTACACTCAGTTGATATTGATGCAAAGAATACTTTTTGTGGCTAACAAGTCACAAAGTAGGTGCTTACATGGGTTATAACCTATCCACCTAGTGAGAACTTTCTGTAGTGGCAGGCCACAGGAGCACATCATGTCCAAAAGCATAGAATCAGTTAAGCGATCGCACAGAGGAGTACCACCGCCGATATCGGGACTAAGCGGCAGAAAAAAACTAATTCTGTTTGGCTGGTACGGAGGGAAGTTTTCACATCTTAACTGGCTGTTGCCAATGTTGCCTGATTGCCATCACTACTGTGAGCCGTTCGCTGGGTCAGCGGCGTTGCTATTGAACAGACCGCCCTCGCCTGTGGAAACCTACAACGATCTTGATGGCGAGGTCTGTAATTTTTTTCGTGTACTCCGTGATACATCCGAAGAGCTAACGCGTAAAATCGGACTAACTCCGTTTTCGCGTGAGGAGTTCGGGCGAGCATGCACGCTTGACCCCGATATCTCACCGCTGGAAAGGGCACGACGATTTTATGTCCGAGCAAGGCAGGTAAGAACAGGACTGGCACAGACTGCCTCAATTGGTAGGTGGGCAAATTGCAAAAATACTAGCAGAGCGGGTATGAGTGGTGTCATCAGTCGCTGGTTGGGTGGGGTAAATTCACTGCCTGAGATAGCACAACGCCTGCTGCGGGTGCAGATTGAAAATCGTCCAGCTGTTGACGTGATAAGACTTTACGACTCCCCTGCAACACTGTTTTACTGCGATCCACCCTATGTTCACGCAACCCGTGGCGATGCTAAGGCATACGGGTTCGAGATGACAGATGAACAACACGAAGAGTTAGCTGACACTTTAAATTCTGTGTGTGGGATGGTTGCATTTTCAAATTACGATTGTCAGTTTCTGGACAGCCTTTACCCACGCCGACGCTGGTTCAAACATGTGGCAGCACCAAAAACAAATCACGCTACAAAGGGCACGCGGGTAGAGGTCTTGTGGACAAATTACCATTTGCAACGAGTGTTATCCGATTCTAACAGAGTGGAGACAGGAAAGAGTTGAATACTAAGTCTCCGCACCATGTTCTTGAACATTTCTACGACGTTGCTAAATCAACGCATGAAGTACCGCAGGTGAAGAGCGCTGCGGTGCTACGAAGGATAGAATACATAGTAAGCTGTTTAGAAAACCGAGCCTGTGTAAGACTACTGATGTCCTGCATGTTGGGAAAAATTGATCGACCACATGTTGATCCACGTGAGCCATACACGAAAATTGGTGGCAGCTCATCGTTTTCAGGACGTTCATACGATGAGCAGTATATTACGCCATTTATCAACAAGTGCAGCCTGCCCTGTAATTCCACCACAGCGTTTCTTACACCTGCCCTACGTAACATAGACAAACCACTAACAACAGATGTTGCTCTAGTTGGAAGACCGCATAGAGTTTACCGCAACACACTCAAGCTGCTAGAAGACGTTGCGCGGGGGCGGGAGACAGCAGAGAACGTCCTAGCCGACACGATTCGCTTACTCTGTTCTATGCGTGATGAAAGAAAAAAACGGATAGAAACACTAGTGTCAGAGGTTGGCAAGGGTAGAAAAGGAGCACCTCTGTCATCGGAAGAAATTATCACCCTAATCAGCCAACACCTCGCTCACAAAAACACAAGCCGCCTACCAGTACTCCTTGTTGCTGCAGCCTACACAGCCGCGAAAAACAAAATTGATGTAAAGGTCGGAGAACTCCTTCCTCACAATGCAGCTGACAAACAAACCGCTGCGCTGGGAGATGTGCAGATATGCCTGACGAGTGACGATAGGATGATTACCGTCTACGAGGTAAAACAAAGACAGGTAAGCATAGATGATATCGATCTAGCAGTGAGTAAGATTGCTGCACACAGTCCACAGATCGACAACTATATTTTTGTTACAACCGAAGCGGTTGAAAAGCAAGTCGTTGCACATGCAAGGAACATGTACAAGCAACTTGATGGGGTAGAGATCGCCGTGCTGGATTGCATTGGCTTTCTGCAACACTTCTTGCACTTTTTTCATCGCCTCAGGGGCAAATTTCTCGATGCTTATCAGACACTGGTGCTCACGGAATCAGAGAGTGCAGTTAGCCACCCGCTTAAGGAGGCATTCCTGTCCCTTCGGCAAACAGCCGAGTCTGACAGGTAGACGAGTGCTTATTGGCTCTGGTTTTGTTTTCTTTATGCTATCCTCCTGGCATCGTTAAAAAACACACCTCCCGACTCATATGTATGCCCACCTTGATAACTTGAAACGGCAACCGCGTGCACATCTTCTGCTAGCGCCACAAACTACCGATAACTCTGACGGTGGCAATCAATATCAGCACTGCTAGCGCTGCCAATATACCCAGCCATAACCACAACCCAAAAGCCGCAACCACCCCACCGAGCAAAATATGCCCCACCCTCACTCCTTGTTTAGATGG
>JAPPIL010000061.1 GCA_028877195.1 Pseudomonadota bacterium | reverse complement strand
CCCCCCCCCCCCCCATACTAAAAAGGAGAGATGTTAGTTATGCAACAAAGCCGGGGAAAGCCCTCCGCAAACAATATGATGGAGGTAATGATGACTGCTTTCGACAAACCTTCCGATGCGACACTCAGGCAAACATTAACCACTGAACAGTATCGTGTTACACAGCGCGACGGGACAGAGAAGCCTTTCAAAAATACTTACTGGAACAACAAAGAGCCTGGCATCTATGTTGATGTGGTATCGGGTGAGCCGCTGTTTTCTTCTAACGACAAGTATGATTCTGGCACTGGTTGGCCGTCTTTCGTGCGTCCTATTGCTGACGGGGCGCTGATTGAAAAATCCGACCACTCTCTCTTTCGGCGCAGGACAGAGGTGCGCTCAAAGTTAGCTGATTCGCATCTTGGGCATGTGTTCAAGGACGGGCCGACGGCAAGGGGTGGACTGCGCTACTGCATCAACTCCGCGGCGCTACGTTTTATTCACAAGAATGACCTTGTAAACGAAGGCTATGGTCAATATGTGAGTATGTTTGAATAATTTTTATTTGCATTAGTTCTAAACAAACCTTATCTATACCTGTTGCTTGAGCAACAACGATACTCTGCCAATAAGTTGTTTATCTGTAGACCACAGCATTAGGAGGACTGTTGATTGGAGCGCCTAGTTGAGTCTGCACCATTGGAGTTGCAAGGCTTTAACAATCTCACCAAGACACTAAACTTCAATCTCTATGATTTTGCCGCCGCTCGCTCGGTTAATGAGCGGGATTCCTACGTGGCGTATGTTAATGAAAACTTCAATCGCCAAAAAATCTCTGCGATACTGCGCAACATCGCCGAGATGATTGCAGCACGAGTCCTTGCCATTTCCGATCAAGACTATCGCCCTTGGGGGGCAAGCTCAATGCTGCTCCTGTCAGATAGCATCGTTGCTGATACTCCTCACCCTCCGCAGCCAGCAAACGTCCCTGTGCCTGTGTCGGTAGCCGCACATCTTGATAAGAGCCATATCTGTGCTCACACTTACCCTGATTTCAAAGGGGAGGTCTGCTCTTTTCGCTTGGACATAAGTATCTCCACCTGCGGCAAGATCCTGCCGTTGCGGGCGTTGAACTACATGTTTGGTGCTTTTGAATCCGATGTCGTTATCATCGATTACCTTGTGCGTGGCTTTACCCGTAGTAATGATGGCAAACAAGTTTATCTCGACCATGATTTGGATAGCATTCAAGACTATTTAGAACCAAAAATTCTTGACGACTATGCTTGCTATGACCACAACAATACTAAAGCAAATGTCTGGCAAACTAAACTCATCCGCAAACGCATGAACGAACCCTCGTATTTTCGTGATGAGGTTGACCTCAACACTGCTGGCGCACAACGCACCCTTTCGCTGATTAAAGCCGAGATGGAAGGGGTTTTCCACAACAGGTAGGCGCATAATGTCCGCCCCCTGCCTCCGCTCTCCCACTGGTTCTGCTAAAACTTAAAATTTGAATCTATCGCACCGATAGCTGGCTGGAAGCTTGTAAAATTCAAATTGATGGTGATGACATGAAACTTATTTCTTTTTCAAGCGGTCTTGCTGCCGTAGTGCTAATGCTTGCCACTGGATGTATATCTACTTCTCACAGTAGGGAGCAGTCTAGTCGTGAGGTTAGCGACCACAAAATTGCTGAAACTACTGACTTAAGCAGGGCTTTTGATACCACCGATGCTGACGAGCTCAAGATTGCCGAAGAAAGCATGACGACTATAGATGACCAGTATGCTGATGAAGATTTTGCTTACCCAGTGTCGGATATAGATGCGCAAAATTTACTTGTCTGTGTGCGAGAGATAGTTGAGCGGCGATTAGGTGGTCTTGCAGGCACGCGTCAAGCCGCGGCTTTTTTGGTAACGCTAAACGCACGGCTAGAAGTTGAGCAGTCGGTGCGCGAGGTGTTGGCTGAGTGTGAGAGTTATCGCAAGCAGGCAAGTGTTGACCCCATAGATAGAAACGAGCAGGCAAGATACATCGCCAAGTTAAGGACTAGTGCTGGTGCTGTGCCGATCAAAGCCAAGATAACCCTGTATCGTTTCGTTAAACCGACAAGCACCTGCTATGCCATCGGTATGATAGCAGACGCTGGCTTGTTAGCCGCAGTTGGTGGTGATGCTGGGTTTGAGATGTGCTCTGCTAACAATGGGCGGCGGTGGATACAGATGGCACTGGAGGGACGGGCTGGATACGGAGCAGGTGGCGTTGCACTGCTTAAGCTCGGTCGTTACCGCTATCGGATGAATTATCTCGGCGGCCCGTTTACTTACACTAAAACAAGAGACAAGAAGTGGGCGGTTGGCTTTGGTATGACCACGAAGGAGATGGGGGAAGATTACCAGCACCGCCACAAGGGTATCATCTTTGTTTTACCTAGCAAAAGGGCAAATAGGAACATACTAGGGCTTGGTATCGGATACTTCAAGCAGTGGGGGATGCGCGGTGGATTTAAGTTTTTACCTTTAGGCACAAACAAGAAAGGCATGCTAAAGGAATTTAGAAGCTTGAGTCGGCAAGACTTGTTTGCTGAAGAGGCAAGCCTCCAGCATGTGCTGTCTGATCAGGGTAGTTATCTGTTACGCGTAAGCCCAAGTGAGAGCAGTAGCGAACCGAAGGTCAAGTTCTCCTTGTGTAATCGTGAGACGGACGAGTGCGGTGATTTGTTTGGCGGCAAGTATTTTGTCGTGGAGAAGATGCAGGCAAATTTAAGACTGCTTCAAAACGCTACCAAACAATTGGAAGGCACGCAAAGGTCGGATTCTATCAAGACTGCCCTCTACTCAACCCTCGCTCTCTCGTTTGCTGGCACAGCAGTAGTGCGGCGGGCATTGAACAGTATTACAACTGAAGGCGAGGTAACTTCATCCATCTGGAAGGGCACTAAAGGCTATGAAGCACCGCAACCGAAGGATAGGGGCATCAAGTGGTTTAAATTTTGGGAGCCTCTAGATGACTTGCTTCAGAAGGCTGCAAACTCTAAACCTATGTTGGCGATACGTGATCTTGCTACTAAAATAAGCAACGTATGGGACAATATGTTCAATAAAGCACCGAAGTATATCAGTAGTAACTTCTTTCGTATCGGCACACCTGTCGCAGCAGTTGCTGTCGGTGGCGTAATGGCGATGATTTCGGCTGTTAAGTCTGAACGGGGTGAAATCTTGGTGCGAACCTACCATGACATAACTGATAAGCAGAAGCAGGTGATGGAAACCTTGCCACACCAAGATAGCGACATCTTTATCAGTGCGGGTAGCAAAGATGACTTTATCCGTGCTTTACGGGCACTGACCGTAGGTGCTGAATGACGCGTGGCGTTAGGCATACTTGGCTTAACGTGTAGTTGCCCTGATGAAAGTGGATGCATTACACCACTCCTTAAGTTTGGAGCTAGGTAGTGTGTCCTTTTTTTTCGGGTGCTGCTTTAAGGGTTAGGCATAGAGGCATGCAGAAGATGCCTTATAATAATAGGCGTTTATGCCGATAACGGATACGCGGGATATAGAGTTATAAGGCTTTGATGTGTTTAGTGATTAGTATAAAAACCACAAAACAATACAAGTGCGGGTTTAGTTTGGTGGAATTGATGGCTGTGGTGGCGATTATCGCTGTTCTTGCGTCATTGACCTTGCCGCGCTATCGCGGCTTTGTCGCGCGTAGTCGCATGGGTGAAGCAAAAGTAAACTTGCTCCATATCGCTTCCCTACAGGCTCTCTATCGGTCAGAAAACGCTGAATTCTATGCTGGTCTAGAGGTTGGCAATGTCAATGGAACAACTCAATGTGATGCTACAGTTCAAGGCACGGAATTGCGCAATGAGCTTGGATTTCAGCCAGATGACTGTTCTCACTTGCGCTATGGCTACACGACAACAGGGGGAGCATCTGACTTCGGTGGCACAGCTCACCATGATGGCAGTCCAGCTGATAAAAATATCTACCCTAAATGTGCTGGTGGCGGCACAGGGCATGATACTTGGACGATCAGCAAAGGCACAAAACCACAGCATAGCGTCAATGTTATGACTGATTGCGAGTAGCGGTGCGATGATTTTCGCATTTTGACTGTGTAGAGCAATCAGGGGTATAGTTGAGGTGTTGGAGTCTTTCTATCATCACCCATGCAGAGATTGCCTGATGTTGTTGAAACGCCTGTATCTCCTGTTATTTGCGCTGATTTCCTCGCCTCTTTACGCTAATGTTTGGGGGTATTTGCCTCTAGATAGTTTGTGGTTACATCTTTCACAAACAGGCATAGTTGTCCTATGTGTGCTTTTGATATTGGTGGTCGCATCGATATCTACGTGGGCGGTATTTTTTGCCAAATGGCTGTCCTTGTGGCGCATCGAGAGAAACAATGCCAAGTTCATTGAAAGTTTTTGGGACAGTCGTTCCTTGAATGATCTCAACAAGCGTTTGAGCGAGTTTTCCCCTTCGCCAACACGGGAGATATTTCGGGTCGGCTATGCGGAGTTAGCGCGTGCCAATCAAATCAAGCAGGGGAGTTTATCGTTGACTGTGGCGATTGATAACATCGGACGTTCCTTGAGCAAAACCAAAATTACTGAGCGGCGCAGTATGGAGAATTTAACCTCGTTACTGGCAATAGGTGCTTCGGCTTGTCCGTTCATCGGTTTGTTCGGCACGGTTTGGGGTATCATGGGTGCGTTTGACGGTATAGCGACGACTGGTGATGCGAGCCTCGCGGCCGTGGCACCTGGCATTTCAGAAGCATTGATCGCGACAGCGTTTGGTTTAGCGGCAGCGATTCCCGCAGCTGTTGGCTATAACCTTATCGTCAATAAGATTCGCGGCGTGTTGACCAACACCGAAGGGTTTTGTGCTGATTTCCTCAACATCGTTGAACGCTATTTAGTTTCGTCAGCCAGTCCTAGCCTGCCTTCGCCAGCTGAAAACACACCTACTAACAGCGAAGCGTGAGTATGCGGATGATGAGGGGCGATAACTATCCCGAAATAGAGGATTTGAAAGAGATAAACGTCATACCACTTGTTGATGTGATGTTGGTTTTGCTGGTTATCTTTATGGCAACTGCTCCTTTGACGGTCGGTGGGCTAGCTGTCAAACTGCCCGTCAGTGGTGTGAATGATAAGTCAATGAATACTTTGCCGCTGGTGATAAGTGTTAGCAAGGAGGGCAAGTATTACATCGAAAAGGATGAGGTGGCTAAACCCAAGTTACTTGCGAGTTTGCGTTCCATCTTTGCCTATCGTGAGTCAAAGAACGTCTATATCAAAGCCGATGACCGTGTGCAGCATGGGTTAGTGGTGCATGCGTTGTCAGCAGCCAAACAAGCGGGGGCGGTTGGCATCAAGATACTTACCAAAGTAGCACAGAGCAAATGAACCAACC
>JAPPIL010000120.1 GCA_028877195.1 Pseudomonadota bacterium | reverse complement strand
ATGTCTAACCTCATACAAGCATGCGCCTTGTCTTTACAATGGCTCGGCTGTCTTTTCTCTGCGAGATTTGACCAAGACAGGTGGTCGCTCAAAGTATAATTCGCACAAACACTCGTATACATGCTAACCTATTGAAAATTAGTAAAGACGTGATGATATCAGCTTCTCCGAACACAGCAGCGACTGCTGGGTCTTAAGCTTTTGTAAAAAACTAGCAGGCACAAGACGTGCCGCAATCTCCCACTCTTGTGCGATGTTCGTAACGAAGATGCCTGGATCGTCAGCCGAGATTGTTAGCGTCAGGTCATGTTCAGCAAATTTTACCAGTGGGTGATGTTCATCAGCATCAATGCTCGCAAGGTAACGGTTAGAGGTCGGACAAGACTCAATCACCATGCCTTTGTCTTGTGCGTAACGCAAGGCGGCAGCCTGTAAAGCCATCGTATCCTGCATACTGGCATCGTCGTAAGACAGTTCCACCACGCCATTAACCGCATTACCAGCCAACTCTAACCGTTGCGATTCCGCCTGCAGAAACTGCTGATCGCAAACATAACCGTAATCAGATAAAGGGTTGTCAGCCAACCATCGCAAGTGCGCCGCTCGCTCTGCTCTGGACTCCTTGACTGTTTTGCCTTCCATACTCGCGATCTCCACACC
Source organism: Pseudomonadota bacterium (assembly GCA_028877195.1). Classification (GTDB taxonomy): domain Bacteria; phylum Bdellovibrionota_B; class Oligoflexia; order Oligoflexales; family JAPPIL01; genus JAPPIL01. The sequence goes on along the minus strand of JAPPIL010000120.1, from coordinate 4,807 downwards.
AAGCGCTATCGCATGCCCTAAACGCTGGACACCAAGCATATGCGCCTGCACTACCCAACGGATAGAACTTGCGACATGCACCCGACTAAAGGATTCACCAACATGCGCCAGTATCGCCAGTTTCCTCTTGCTACGTTCATTGTCAGCCCTAATCAAAGCAAACAACTGTTGATACAACTGTGGCGGATAATCCTCCTCGTCGCCACACAAGTCGATCGCCGTCAGGTAGGTAAGTTCATCCTTGAGTGCCGCCAGTTGCTGATACTGGCTGATCGCAAGATCAGGTTGGCGCGCTAAACTTATCGCAAAACGTGGCTGAAAACTCTTGCCACTCGCAGCAACCTTGCGTGCTAGAATGGCATTGACCATCCGAAAATGTTCCACCGCCATCGTCGCAGGATACATGGTGCGATACTCGGCGTAGATAAGACCACTCGCCATGTCTCTGGTGAGCACCCGCTCCCATATCTGCTCGCATGATTTTGCATTGAGAGGAAAGAGAGCGTGCAGCAAATTACATTTCGCTTGAAACTGGGCAAAGCTCAAGCCCGTATTTACCTCATACGCCATACGCAACAAGTCATAGCCTGCGTCAGACTGCCAGAATTTTTGGTACTGCGGGTCAACGCCAAAACCGCGCCGATAACTGTCCGCAAACCAGTCAAGTTGCGCATGTCGTTGTTGCCACACCTCACGACCAAGCAACCAGACATCTTCTGCTGTCAAACAACCGTAGAGATGAACGTGATGCTCATAATACATGTCAACACCTGCGTAAATCTGAAAGCTTAACTTTCATTCTTATCCCTTGCGCATCAACCTCCACCATATCACGCCGATGCCGACCGATTTTTTTGATAATAACACTGCGACGCAAGGGCAAGCAATAAACCCGATCGCCAATTTTCAACTCCTCCAAGACTATCTCCGCACCAAAGTTTTGTTCGTTAGTAGAGGGGGCAACCAATGGTTTAGTGGGCGTGGCAGGTAAGGGTCGGTGTTGCGTTTGCTCGTGCAGCTGCGCCCGCAGGGATTCTACTTCTGCAAGCTTCTGTTGCCACTGCTGCTCATAACGCATCGCGAGAAGGTTAAGCTTATCCTTCTCGGCCTGTAATTTTTTGGTTTCAGCCGCAAGATGCGCTAACGCCGCACGATAGTCAGAAGTTTTGGTGGTGCACAGCTCTTTTGCGCGTGCCACGATGTTGGCAGCGATACCTAACGCCTGCGCCACTTCAAGTGCGAAGCTTTCACCATGCACATCTAACTGTAAACGATAAGTCGGACGCAGGTTATGTTGGGAAAAATGCATCGCCGCGTTGCGATATTGCGACGAGTGGTAAGCAAGTTCCTTTAGTTTACCAAGATGGGTCGTAACGATGGTCAATGCTTGTCGAGCCGTTAGGTCTTCGATAATCGCTTGTGCCAATGCTGCACCTGTATCAGGCTCGGTGCCCGCAGCAATCTCGTCGATGAGCACTAGATCGTCTTTGTCGCACGCAGCTAGCACTTGCTGGAGTTCCGATATGTGTTTGCTAAATGTTGAGAGGTTAGTGTTCATATCGTCGCTAGCCGCCGCAACAAAATAGGTGTTAGTAGCTAGCGACAACTGTGAGTCTGCGCCACAAGGTAGCAATAAGCCTGCTTTCGCCATCAATTGCAGCATGGCCACCGCCTTGAGCAGCACTGTTTTACCGCCCGCATTAGCACCAGAAATAACCATCGTCGTTTGCCCCGCCGCCAGCATCACCGTGTTCGGACGCACTGTTTGGGATTGGAGCAGTAATAGTGGATGGCGCAGGTCGTTGATCTTCAGCGTTGGTTTAGCAACAAGCTGCACAGGATTAGCTTGAAGCTCGATCGCTAGCTGTGCTTTTGCTTGGAGTGTGTCTAGTGCCAACAGTGCTTGGTAGTTGTCTCGCAGGGTCTGATAGTCTTGACCGATACGAGTTGTGGTGTCGCGTAAGACATTGTAGCAGGCAACGGTTTCGGCGAATTCAACGTTGCGTAGTAGTTGGTTTTGTTTCTCAATCGCTTGCGGTTCAAAGAAAATTGTTTCCTTGCTACGAGAAAAGTCAATAGCATTGCCCTGCACGCGCCCGTTACCGTCAACTCGCAAGGGGATGACGTATTTGCCTTGCCGCACGGTAAAGTAATCATCTTGTAAATATGGCTCAAACTGCTGGCGATGAAACATCTGCAAAATTTTTTCTTCAATTTGATGGCGCAAGCGCACACTTTGTCTGCGAATATTCTGTAACTCTTTAGAAGCCGTGTCCTTGATCGCACTTTTTGTATCTATGACATCGGTGATAACCTTGCTCAACTGCGGCATCGTTACGAGTCGCGCCCGATAATGACGGAGCACAGGGCAGTCATCAGCAAACTGTTTAGCGAATAGATACCACTTCTTGGTTGCCTGTAGTAGCAGCTGGAATTGTTGAAGATGTTGTGTTTCAAGTGTTTGCGACTGGGAAAGAAAGCGCAATGCCTCGCCCATAGCTGGCAATTGTAAAGATGGCATGACATAGCCGCGTTCAGCTAACTCACGCAACTGGCATGTCTGCTGCCAAGTGGCGTTGATGTTTTCCACATCGGTCATCGTTGGGCGTAGTTGCTCTACCTGTTGCTTCGCCTCATCGCTGTAGCAAAAGCGTGCGAGACGCTGGGTGATCAGATGCCAGTCTAATTTAGCGCATAATTTCCGCAGTAAGTTTTCAGCATCATCGTTTGCTAGTGCTGGCGCTTGCTGGCCTGCTTGGTGGTGGTTAGAACGCAAATTTATCCTAGTATCTTGTCTGCTAATCGTTGACACTGTTGGGTAGCGATATTGATTGGAGAAAATCTGTTGACGATTGTGATGCTTGCGGCACTAGGTCTGCTGGGAGCGGTGTTCGGTAGTCTATACAATGTGCTCATCTATCGCCTGCCGCGAGAGAACTTCTGGCAACGTGCCCGTTCATACTGTCCGCATTGTGAGACATCTATCCCCTTTTATTTGAACATTCCGATCATAAGTTTCATTATTTTGCGCGGTCGCAGTGCTTGCTGCAACCAAAAAATCGCTTGGCACTATCCGATCGTTGAGTTCATCAGCGCAGCGTTGGCAATCGCACTGTATTTGAAGTTCCCCTTTTTAGATGCGCTGACCGCCGACATCAACAACACCGACCAGCTGTGGCGTTACGTCCATGCTTACCTGTTCTGTAGTTTGCTGCTTGTTGCGTCAGTTATTGACCTTTATCACATGATAATACCTGATGAAATAAGTTTAGGTATGGTTGCATTGACTCCACTGTTTGTCTTCTTGCACCCTGAACTCGGCTGGTTGAGTGCGGCGATCGGTGTCATCGTTGGCGGTGCGCTGCTTTTTATTATCAGCTGGGGTTACTGGTTCTTGCGCCGTAAAATCGGCATGGGCATGGGCGATGTCAAACTCCTCGCAGGTATTGGCGGGTGGCTTGGCTACGAAGGCGTGTTTCCTGTGCTGCTTTATGCTTCTGTCTTGGGGACGGTCGTAGCATTGCTACTTGCCCTCTACAAACGCACCCTCAACCTCCAATCCGCTCTACCCTTTGGCCCGTTTTTGGCTCTGGGTGCTGTGATACACTTGTGGTTGGGGAACAGATTTCTAACTCTGCTGATAGGATAGGTGAGCTAATGCCCAAGCTACTAACTATAGCCGCACTCATCCTGTGCTCAACGCTTGCACAAGCGGCGTTCAAGCCACCAGCACCCGATCGTAGCGAGGTCTACCTGTTGACCGCGGGTTTAGGTGCAGCGATTTACGCTCGCTATGGTCATACGATTTTGCAGGTGTCTGCGCCGAACAGGGACTACTACTTTAACTGGGGAATTTTCGATTACCGCGACCCAGTCGCTTTTGGGTTTGTATTTTTCAAAGGCATATTGACTTATAAACTCGGCATCGACAGTTGGCGGAAGACCAAGACCATCTATCAGCGCCAAAACCGCTGGCTTATCCGCAACAAAATCAATCTCACCCCCAACCAAAAGCAAACCCTCTACCAAATTCTACAGACTAACCTTCGCCCTGAAAACATAGAGTATAGTTATCAGTATTTTTACAACAACTGCTCCACTATCGTGCGCGATTATCTCGATCGTGTCTTACATGGCAGCGTCAAGGCGAGAACCGCCGATGCTCCGATCGCCATGACTTTTCGCCACTATGTTCGGGATAACCTCAACTACCCCGCGTGGATAAGTTTTGGGCTTGAGGTGCTGATGAACGGCAGAATAGACGTGCAACTGCATCAATGGGAAGAAATGTTCTACCCCATCAAGCTACAGGAGCATCTGCGCAATCTGACTGCTGTCGATGATCGCGGTCAGCCGACTGCTATTCCTTTGCTAGGTGCAGACGAATCACTGTTGCAGGGTGTGAACTTTCCATCTTCGAGCGTGCAACTGGTGGTTGTTGTGCCGAGTATCATGCTCTTGCTGCTGTTCCTTGCCCTACTGCTGTATAAATACATCTCACCACGTTGGGTTATCGGTGTCTTGTTGATTATCGCAGGGGTAGGTGGTGGTGTGATCGGTATTTTGATGCTGGTGTCATGGTTGCATTCCGAGCATTTGGATTTACACCACAACCTCAATCTGCTGCAGTTTATGCCAACTGACTTGCTGGTGTTGCCGAGTATTGGGATGGCACTGCTTTTGCGGCGACCACGGTTTTTGCATCGTGTGTTGCGCCCGCTGGCTTACGTTCATCTTGGCGCTTTCATCGTTATGCTGGTCATCGCCTGTGTCTATGGGGTTATCGGGGTGGAGTGGCAAGCAACTG
>JAPPIL010000065.1 GCA_028877195.1 Pseudomonadota bacterium | reverse complement strand
TGTCGCTCGCTTTAAAATACTTGCCACCCGTCTGTTTAGCGATGTCTTGCAGAAGCCCTTCATCGAGGGGTAATTGCTGACGAAATATCTGCCCTGCATGCGGCACAGGCACAGCTTCGTTGCTACCGATGCCAATCGTATAGATCTTAACATCATAGTCAGACGCAATCTTTGCGCTGATAGTCGGGTCGATAATACCAGCGGTGTTTTCGCCATCGGTCAATAGGATCGCAACTTTGCTTTTGGCTTGGATATTCTTAAAGCGATTGACACTTACCCCGATCGCATCACCGATTGCGGTGCTATCACCAGCCATGCCGATTTCCGTCTGCGCCAAGAACTCTAACAAGATATCATGGTCAGAAGTCAGCGGTGCTTGAATAAATGCTTGCTCACCGAACACGATCATCCCGATACGGTCGTTGTGTCTCGTTTTGATAAAGTCAGCGATAACCTCCTTGACCACCGCTAAACGATCCTTGCGCTCGTTGTTTGCGGCGACAAAATCCAATGCACGCATACTGGCGGAAGTGTCGATCAATAGCATCAAGTCTAAACCTTCTGTTTCTTTGATTCGCACACCTGTAAGCAGTTGCGGACGAGCTAAAGCACCGATGATACAAAGGATAGCAAGCACTCGCAACGCCAGCAATAGATGGCGTAAGTATCTGCTCTGCCCCGCTCGCTTGTTGCGCAAAGGTGCGATGGACGGCATCGTTATGCGACCGTAAATTCCACGCCGTTGATACAAGTAAAGTAGCGGTATCAACACCGATACCAGCAGTAATACGTATGGATAGGCTAGTTGCATCACCCGTTCTTTTGTTTATCACTATCACCCGTAGCGGTAAGCATCTTTGTCCAGCTAACAACTTGAGTGTAATCCGCCTGTGCCTGCGCTAAATCCGAGGGTTGTTTCGCAAACTTCACTTGATCCGCACGGCGCATAAAAGCCAGTATCTCGTTAATCGTTTGTTCGGGGAGCGGTAGAGCCAGCAAACGCCGATCTAGTTCACGCACCGTCGCACCGACAGCATTGATTTGATGGCGATAAAAAATCAATTTCCGCAACGCAATGCTCAACGCAAAAAAATATTCCTCCTGCACCTTGCCGAGTGGAAACGCATCGTGTGGGGGACGCAAACGCAGAATCAATGCCCTCGTCTCAGCGACATAATCACGCTGAATGGCAACCTCTGGGTGCGCTGAGCGCGGCTTGCGCCGATACAACCAAACAAAAAACACAATGATTGCCAACCCAACCAAGGCGATAAAAGCCCACGGGAAACTTGCAGGCATAAGGGAGTAAATATTGTGCGGCGGCACAGGAGCGGTCATCAACGCCTCTGTCTCGTCGTGCGCAAATGTAAAAACTCAATCAATGGACGGGCCACCGACGTTGCGGTGTTGATCGTAAAGTTGTCGATACCCAAGCGCCGAAAATGTTTGTTCAGCTTGGCGCAACGTTCTCGCTGGTCAGCAGCATAAGCTTGGCGAAATTGCTCATCACTAGTGTTAACGGTAATTACCTCGCCACTTTCGCTGTCAACAAAATCAAGCAACCCACACTTAGGCAAACTCTGCTCCCGCTGGTCTTGCACCTGCACCGCCACCAAGTCATGCCGCTTGGCACACAAGGCAAGCGACTTGGGGGGGGCGGTGGTAACAAAATCAGAGATCAAAAAACACATCGCCTTACGTTTAGTGATACGTAATAAATATTCCAATGCCTTATCTATGTCCGTGCCTTGCTGAAATTCTTGCGGCGCAAGAATAGTCTTGATTAGCTGCCAAACATGCGCTCGCCCTTTTTGGGGTGGGATATACTGTTGCACATGATTGGCAAAAATTAACAACCCTACCTTATCGTTGTTGCGCGTCGCCAAGAACGCCAACACTGCCGCTAGCTCCGCCGTGCGCTCGCTTTTTAGTTTGGTCTCGGAACCGAAACGCTGCGAAGCGCTAACATCAATGATTAACATCAGTGTCAACTCCCGTTCTTCACGAAAGATTTTTATATGCGGGTAATGCATGCGAGCCGTAACATTCCAGTCAATCGCCCGTATGTCATCGCCATAGGTGTAGGGACGAATTTCATCAAACTCCATGCCCTGTCCCTTAAACGCCGACAGATACTCACCCGTCAGCATATCGTTAGCTATGTAGCTCGCTTTCAACTCCAGATGACGGATTTCCTGTAGGAGATGTTTTGGAATCATCGCTTAAGGCACATCAACACTGGCAAGGATTTGGTCGATTATCTGGTCATTGCTCCTGCCTTCCGCTTCAGCTTCGTAAGTGGGAATGATGCGATGACGCAAGATGTCGGGGGCGATGTCCTTCACGTCTTGCGGGGTAACGTAGGTGCGCCCATCAAGCATGGCGTTAATTTTCACCGTTTTTTCAAGATTGATTGAAGCACGCGGACTCGCACCAAAAGCGATATATGAACGCAGGTCTTGACATTTATACTGCTCTGGTTGACGTGTGGCAAACACCAGCTCAACGATATACTTGCGAATACTGTCGGCAACATGAACTTGGTGCGCAAGGTCGCGCATCCGCAATAGGTCGGCAATCGAAGCTACTTTAGCAAGTGTTGGCACTTGTTTAGCTGCAGCCATCTTCATGATCCGTTGCTCGTCCTCAACTGTCGTGTAGGTAATTTTTATCTTAAACAAAAAACGATCCACCTGCGCTTCAGGCAAAGGATACGTGCCTTCCTGCTCGATAGGGTTCTGGGTTGCCATCGTCAGAAACGGCGCAGGCAAAGCAAAACTTTCAATGCCAATCGTTACTTGCCGCTCCTGCATTGCTTCAAGTAGTGCCGACTGGACTTTTGCTGGGGCACGATTGATCTCATCAGCTAGCAGTAAGTTAGTGAATATCGCTCCCTTCTTGACGCTGAATTCGGAAGTCTTGGGTGAATAGACTTGTGTGCCTGTAATATCAGCAGGCAACAGATCAGGGGTGAACTGCACGCGTTTGAATTGCAGGTCTAACACTTCACCTAATGCTTTGATCGTCGTGGTCTTTGCCAACCCTGGCAAACCTTCCAACAACACATGCCCGTCAGCAAGGATAGCCATGATCAAACGTTCAATGAGCTTATCCTGCCCGATGATTACGGTCTTCAAACTGCTGGTAATCTTGGCAATCATGGCACTGGCTTTATCAACATCGGCAGTCAATTCTTTTGCTGCCGCGTCAGTTATGCCTGTTGTTAAGTCAGAAGTGGGCAAAGCATACTCCATACTCATCTCATATCGTCTCGTCGTTTCGCACACACACAACGTCGTTTATTCTAATAAAGTCTATTGGAATCGCAATGTTAAAAGCGCAGCAAAGCTTTGTTGCATAACTACACTTCACGGTAGGCACATAACTGCGTTAGCACACACAACTACACAGAATGACTGTTTGTTTTTGGGAGGAAGCCTCCTCCCAAACCCACCTCCTAGACCTCTTGCCATGCACTGACTTGCTAGCGCTTAACCAGTTATGCAACAAAGCCGCACAGCAAGAGCTGCTTCCCGCCATCCTTAACGAGACTGTCGCAAGCACCGATACACATAGAGCAAGCACAAGGAATACGAGTGTGGGAATTTTAAAATTGAAGGCATTACTCGCTATCGCAGTCATACTCTGTGCTCATGGCTGTATCATTAGGGATGATGCCCAAAGCAAGTTTATCGCCTTCAACTTCTCTCCACACGTGCTTGAACTCAACCTGCTGATGCCTAAAATTTTTGCGCAATCTTGGCAGATCGGTTATCGCTACCGAGGGGAGTGTCAACCTGAAGAACGGCTAAACAGCGTCGAACTACAAGAAACCATATCAGCTGTGATACGCACTTGGCTTGCACCGCTGAAGGAACTTAAGCCACCCCGTCCGATGGTTGATAAGTTTATCTATGAGCAGCAAACTGACTTCAACCCCATCAGCCCTAATGACTTCTATAATCTTAACGAACCAGAAGATTTAGAAAGTTGGCAAGCAGTCGATCTACGGGTAACTTTTGAATGCACACCAGGGGTGTCGTATGCCCTCATCGGAATTAAATACCCACCTGCGATATACATAAAGTCTAGCACAAAAGTTACACCCAATATGCTCGCTACCCTAACCCATGAGCTTGGGCATGCCTTTGGCTTGGCTGATACCTTTGCTCGTGCGGGAGTTATGCATAGTCGGGGCGGATTGGCACGAACAACGGGCAAGCAACCAGCGTCGATAATGGCGATGTCAAGTGATTACTCTGCCCATGAACATGTTGATACACAGGTAGAAATCGGTGAAGATGATAGACGTGGCGCTATCTGGCTTTATAAATACTTTCATGAGAACCTTGCTTCAGGCGATTGTTTTTTTGATGACTACGTTGCCGAAGGATATGTTTCTGCAGATGATCCAGATGGTTGTGCCCCTAGGCATCCCTTGATTTTTGAAGTCAAGCACAGCCCGCCTAAACATGCTCTGCAGCTACTCAAAGATGATCCAACCACTGATGTCAACACTCAAGATGTCGGTGGCATGACTGCCCTGCATTATGCGGTTATGTATGGAAAGCAAGAGGTCGTCAAAGCCTTGCTTGCCCACCAAAACATCAAACCCTCGCTCAAGAACAAGCAAGGAGAAACGGCTCATGATATAGCGGTTGCCGTTGGTGATAGCGAAATACTTAAACTGTTCCCTGCACCGCCACGGCGTAAAGAAGATGTCAATGACGATGGCACGATCAACATTTTAGATTTAATAGCTGTTGCTCAGAAGTTTGGGCAACAAGACGCGGGCAATGCTGATGTCAACGGCGATGGCACAATCAATGTCGCGGATTTAGTGCTAGTAGCAAGTGCGTTGGGCACGACTGCTGCCGCACCTACACTGTATGCGCATGCCGAGGCACATCTCACTGCCGTAACGGTTGCGGGTTGGTTAGCTGCTGCACAAAAACTAAACTTACCTGCCGCTTATGCGCGTGGGGTTTCAGCACTGCATCGACTCCATGCTTATCTCACCCCGTCAAAGACCGAGCTGCTGGCTAATTACCCAAACCCCTTCAACCCAGACACTTGGTTGCCTTACCGTTTAGATAAGGCAGCGCAGGTGAACATCCATATCTATGACAGCAAAGGGCAGTTAGTGCGAACACTGGCGCTTGGCTCACAACCAGCAGGTGTCTATCAAGATAAGAGCCGTGCTGCACATTGGAACGGCAGAAACAATCAAGGTGAACGCGTTGCTAGTGGCGTTTACTTCTACACGCTGGCAGCTGGCAATTTCACCGCCACCCGCAAGATGCTACTACGCAAGTGAGAGACACAGACATAAATAAAGCATTGTGCAGGGTGCGTATTGACATGCCAGTCTCTTGTTAGTTTTTTACTCGCAAAGTCCAGCATCTAATCTATTGGCATGCCTACTGTATTTATCAAACACAAAGCAAAACTAAAGCCAAAAAAAAACGCCGAATGGTCTAATGAAGGACTGTTTGGTGATTTTACAATTAAT